>JAEZVM010000042.1 GCA_023420795.1 Pseudomonadota bacterium | reverse complement strand
TGAGCGCGTTCGGGCGCTGGCTGGTCGGCGACGATGCCGGCGTCTTCGCCGCGATGGTGGAAAGCCTGTTTTCGATGGCAAAGCTTTCCGTCGAGGTGATGATCCTGCTGTTCGGCACCCTCACCCTATGGCTTGGATTCCTGCGCATCGCGGAAAAGGCCGGGATCGTTGAAACGTTGGCGCGCTGGCTGGCGCCGCTGTTTCGCCGCCTGATGCCGGAAGTTCCGAGCGGTCATCCGGCGCTCGGCCTGATTACGCTGAACTTCACCGCCAACGGCCTCGGCCTCGACAACGCGGCTACGCCGATCGGCCTGAAAGCGATGCGCGCGCTACAGGAACTCAATCCCAACCCCGCAGTAGCCAGCAATGCGCAGATCCTGTTCCTGGTGCTGAATGCATCGTCGCTGACGCTGTTGCCGGTGTCGATCTTCATGTATCGCGCGCAGCAGGGAGCGGCCGACCCGACACTGGTGTTCCTGCCGATCCTGCTTGCCACCAGCGCCTCGACGGTAGCCGGTTTCCTGTCGGTGGCGCTCATGCAGCGGCTCAGGCTATGGGACCCGGTGGTGCTCGCATGGCTGTGCGGCTTCGCGCTGCTGCTCGGCGGTTTCATGGCAATGCTGGCCGGCCTGTCCGCTGGCGCGCTGGCCGCACTGTCCTCATTGCTCGGTAACCTGGTGCTGTTTTCCTTGATCCTGCTGTTCGTCCTGTTCGGCGCCTGGCGGCGCGTGCCAGTCTATGAGAGCTTCGTCGAAGGTGCGAAAGAAGGCTTCGATGTGGCGAAAAACCTGCTGCCCTATCTGGTCGCAATGCTCTGCGCGGTCGGCGTGCTGCGCGCTTCCGGCGCGCTGGACGTGGCTCTCGGTGGATTGCGCTTTCTCGCGGAGGCGGCCGGCTGGGATACCCGCTTCGTCGAAGCTCTGCCGACAGCACTGGTCAAACCGTTTTCCGGTAGTGCGGCGCGCGCGATGCTGATCGAACTGATGCAGGCAAGAGGTGTCGATAGCTTCCCCGCGCTGGTCGCGGCGACGGTTCAGGGCAGCACCGAAACCACCTTCTATGTGCTGGCGGTGTACTTCGGCGCGGTCGGAATCCAGCGCGCGCGCCATGCGGTCGGCTGTGCACTGGCGGCCGATCTTGCCGGTGTGCTGGCGTCCATCGGTGTGTGCTACTGGTTTTTTGGCTGATTCTTTCGGCTGATTACGCGCTGGCGCGCATCGGCGCCTCGCCGGCGGCGCGCAGCAGGTTTTCCATCTGCGCCGCAGGCAGCGGCTCGCTGATGCAGGATCCCTGCACCTCGTTGCAGGCAGTAGTGCGCAGGAAAGCCAGATGTTCATGGCTTTCGACGCCTTCGGCGACCACCGACAGGTTCAGCGTGTGCGCGAGGTTGATGATGGCCTCGGCCAGCCTCCACGGATGCGCATTGTCCGCCTCCTTCTGCAACAGGAACGAACGGTCCAGCTTCAGACTGTCGAGCGGGAAGCTGCACAGATAGGCGAGCGAGGAATAGCCGGTGCCGAAATCGTCCACCGACAGGCGCAGGCCGAGCGCCTTCAGTTCCCTGAGCAGCCCGGCTGCGAGATCGGTGTCCTCCATCAGCGCGGTCTCCGTCAGCTCCAGCTCCAGCTGGCCGGCGTGCAGGCCGCTGGTGCGCAGCGCATGCACTACGGAGAACAGCACCTTTTTGTTGCGCAGTTGGCGCGCAGAAAGATTCACGGAGATGGTCAGCGAGCGTCCATAGCGCGCGGTCCATTTCTGCGCCTGCGCGGTCGCCTGCCGCAGCACCCAGTCAGTGATCTCGTCGATCAGGCCGTTCTCTTCGGCAAGCGGGATGAAATCGGCGGGAGAGACCGCGCCCAGTTCCGGATGGGTCCAGCGCAGCAAGGCTTCCATACCGGTAATTTCGAGAGTCTTCAGGCTGGCGCGGGGCTGGAAATACACTTCGAATTCGTTGCGCGCCCGCGCATGGCGCAGCGCTGCCTGCAGCAGCAGGCGGGAACGGGAGGCGGCGCTCATTTCCGCCGTATAGAAGCGGAAGGCCGAGCCACCGGCTGCTTTGGCCCGGTACAGCGCCGTATCCGCGTTCTGCAGTAGCGTTTCGCTGGTCGCGCCATCCTGCGGGTACATGCTGATGCCGATCGATGCCGATGCTTTGACCTCATGCCCAGCGAGCACCACCGGTGCTTCGAGCGCCTTGCGCAGCTTTTCTGCGAGCCGCACGGCGGAAATGTCACCGTTGCGACAGGCCGACATGATTACGAATTCGTCGCCACCAATACGGGCAACCGTATCCTCCGGTCGTACGCAGCGGGTAAACCGGCCGGCGATTTCCTTCAACAGCACATCACCGGCGGTATGGCCGAATGAATCGTTGACTTCCTTGAAATTGTCGAGATCGATGAAGAACACTGCGAGCGGGAAGCTCTCCTGCGGTTCATTCAACCGTTGCTCCATACGGGACTGCAACAATGCCCGGTTCGGCAGTTCCGTCAGCATGTCGCGCGTGGCCAGCCGTTCCAGCGCCCGCGCGTTCATGACTTCCTGCGTCACGTCGCGGCAGATGCCACGATAGCCGCGGAATACGCCATCCTCGCTGAACGGTTCGCCGGAGATGCGCAGGTAGCGAACGACGCCCGGATAAAGACTCAGTTCCGCCGGATAGAGAACATCGCGGAACGGGCGTCGTGCAGCAATACTTTGCTGGCAGGCGATCAGACCCGGCGCAGCCTTGTCGCGGACATGGGAACTGAACATGCTTCCCAGCAGTTGCTGCGGCGGCACCCGGAGCCGGTCGAAAAGACCATCGGAAATGAAGGTGAGCCGGATATCGGTATCGGTTTCCCAATACCAGTCCGAGGACAGCGAAGTCAGGCTGCGAAAGCGCTCTTCCCTGCGCGCCAGTTCCCGCTGCGCCTCCAGCTGGGCGGTGATGTCGCGTGCAATCGACACGATACCGAGCTTGGCGCCGGTTTTCGGATCGCGAATGGTGCGCGTGCTCGCGCCCAGCCATACCCAGCCGCCGTTCTTGTGGCGGAAGCGGATATTCGTCAGCGCCGGACGCCTGCCGTCCTGCTCGCGGTCATCGGGATGGATGTAGTCGTACAGATGCGTGCCGACAAGTTCGTGCGGCTCGTAGCCGAGCGTATCCCTGTGCGACGGCGACACATAGACATAGATATTGTTCGCATCGCTGTGAGATATCAGGTCGCGCGCGTTTTCCGTCAGCAAGCGGTGTTCCAGCTCGCTGCGCATATGCCGTTCGCGCGTTTCATGGCTTTCGCTTACATCGACCAGCGTGCCGACATAGCCTTGCGGCTTGCCATTGTCCGCGAATCGCGGCGCGGCGCTTTCCATAATCCAGCGCACCGAACCGTCGCTGCGCATGATGCGGTATTCCAGCTGATATTCGCGATGATTCTGCTTTGCCTCGGAAATAGTTTTTTCAATACGTGCGGCATCGTCCGGATGAATGATGCGGCGCCAGTCTGAAATGCTGATTTCGCTGGCACAGCTCAAGCCTGTCATGGAAGCAGAATTGAGATAGGTGCACAGGCCGTCGATACCGACTTCCCACACAACCATAGAGGAATGATCCGCCAGATTCTGAACCACATCCTGGGCGGGGAGACTACTGCCAGGTGCTGTTCTCATCTTGATCCTGACTCGCCGGCGGCGCTTGCTGAAGAGTTTTTCATGAAGCGGCTATGTTACCACCTTGCGATGCAATATTTGCAATAAAGCTGGCATCGAAATTGCTGTTGAAAAGCAGCAAAAACTTTCAATTGTCAAAAAGGAATGAAAATGAAAACAGCCACGCATGAATTGAAGCGCGACGAAATTCTCGCGCTCGCACAACAGGCAAAACTGGTGATCGTGGACGGCAGGATTTCTTACCTGAATGATCTGGCGACCGAAAAGGAATTATTGGCGTTCGCGCGCCTGCTCGAAGCGCGGAATTCGGAACTGAAAAGACAGCCGGAAGCCGCATCAGCCTGAGTGGCTGGACTTTCCGGAAATATTGTCAATTCTGTTCAGCTCCTTCAGAGCAAGGATAAACGCACCTGCGATTGCCCCTGAAGCGAGTAATGCGAGTATTAGAATAATCGTCGAAAACATTGTCCCCTCCATGCCGTCGTTCGACGTTGCAATTCATTAAAACACTTGGTTTTCCTTTCTCGATTGCGCGCGATCAATTTTTGGCTGCCCGCGCTTTTCCTTGCGTCATTGATTCGTTAAGCACCTGATAAGGCTGGACTTTTTCCAATCAGCAAGACAGGCGATATCACGATTTCATTTTGGTTCTCTCTATCACCTTCATAGAAAAAAACAGCGTTTTATCCGGTTGGTGAAGGCAACCATTACAGCCTTGCTTTGTCCTATCACTGCTTGTTCGAAATGTTGCGCGCAGTACAGTTTGAAAAAACAGGTCGTATGCGTGCATTTTTTGCTGTTTTATAGGAATAAGGAATGCCGAACTTTTCAAAGATGTACGACTCTTTCAAAAATGCTTACGTGGTCACGACCCTGCTCGTGCTGATTGCGTTCGCGACTGTCGCGGTAGCGGTTTTCAGGCCGCTAACGCTTACCGGCGCCAATCCGGTGGTGCAGTCGCAGGACATCTCCGAAATCACCCGTCTGGCGGAAAACAAGAACCGCCTTGAATACCTGCTGGTAGCGCAGCCGCTGTCGGACTTCCCGCGCTATGTATTCAAGTACAAGGATGAAACCCAGATTCGTGTGGTGAAGGTGCCAAGCACCTCGCACAGCAATCTGGAGCGCGAAGTTTTGCTGAAGAACGCGATTCCGTATGCGATCGCGAAGGATGACTTCCTCGCCAAGAACGAGGCCATCCTGCAGGACGAAGGCGGCAACAGCGTCATGTCCAATGTCGGCGGCTTCCTCGCCCGCAATGCGATCGGCATCCTGCTGCTGGTCTTCCTCTTCGTCGGTCTGAAGAAAGGCATGCCGGGCATGGCCTCGGGCGCATCCGTCGTCAAGCCGGACAGCCTGAAGGGCAGCATGGACGACCTGGTCGGCATGGAAGACATCAAGCAGGAAGTCGCGCATCTCGAAGAGATGATCCGCAACCGCGACCTGTATCGCTCGCATAACATCGACAAGCCGTTCAACGTGATGCTGACCGGCCCTGCCGGTACCGGCAAGACCAAGCTCGCCGGCTATCTGGCCAAGCAACTCGACATTCCGCTGATCCAGGCGTCGGGTTCCGCGCTGGAAAACGGTTATGTTGGCGGCGGCTCCAAGGCGCTCAACGCGATTTACAAGAAGGCATGCGCACAGGGACGCTGCATCATCTTCCTCGACGAGGCGCAAAGCTTGTTCATGCCGCGCGGCCGCAGCGAGCGCAAGTGGGACGACGACACCGCCAACACGCTGCTCAGCCTTCTCGACGGCGTCAAGAGTAACCAAGGCGCGGGCGTGATCTGGGTGGTGGCCTCGAACTTCGATGATGCAAGCACGCAAATGGACGAGGCGATGCTGCGCCGCTTCCAGGTGAAGATCAATTTCCGCCTCCCGAACAAGTCGGAGCGCCGCGAACTGCTGCGCGTGTTCCTGGCAAAGAAGGATCCGAAGTGCATCGACTGGTCCAACCTGAACCTCGACTACGCGGCCGACATCACCGCGAACATGAGCCCGGCCCTGCTGGAAACCGTGGTTGATCGCGCCAGCATGATCGCGATCCAGGAAAAGACACTGATCACCACTGATGTGCTGTTCCGCGCGTTCGAGCGCGCGTCGATCGGCCTGACCGACCGCGCCACCACTGCGGATCAGGACAAGAAGCGCGAGCGCGTCGCCTTGCACGAACTGGGACACTTCTTCATGCAGATCGATCCGTATCTACGCGAAGGCATGAGCTGGGACGAGGTAAAGGAAAAATCCCGCCTGCTGAAGATCAGCACCGAGTCGGTGTCCAAGGTCGGCGCGCTCGGCTACGTGCTGTCGTCATCGGAAGACGTGTCGCTGCAGACGCTGGAGGAAATGGAGCAGGATGTGATCCAGCTCTATGGCGGCGTAGCGGCGGAGGAGCTGTTCTACGGCGCGCGCGGCATCTCGACCGGCAGCCAGAACGACATCCAGAAGATCACTGCCAAGCTCGACCTGATGGTCAACCAGCTGTCGATGTATTCACGTTCCAAGGTCGATTACACCCGATTCAAGCGTGAAGCATCGAACGACGAGGCAATGCGCCAGGTGGAAGCGAAGGCCGACGAGCTGTACACGCAGACGCTGGAAGCAATGAAAGGCTACAAAGACCTGATGTGGAAGCTGAAGGACACGCTGCTGGAGCGTTATGTGCTGTCGAAGGATGAGGTCTTCGAACTGCTGGCCGAGATGGATGAGAAGCAGCCGGAAGCAGCCTGATATTTGCAATTGATTCAAGACCGTTCCAAGCCCCTGGCGTATAAGCCCGGGGCTTTTTCACGCCCGCTCGGACTTGTAACGAGTCTCTTACATTCTCAGAAGTAAGACGGACATTCCATTTTCCGGGAGCACCGGATCAGGGATTGACCGCAGTCGCTTCAGATTCGAACTGTTCCCTCAGCGATCGGGCGACCGGCTGCAGGTTTTCCAGCGACAGGGATTGCAACTCAATCTTCGGCGATGCATCGATCGCCGGATAATTGCGCAGGATCGAGCGCCGGTATGCCGGATCGTAATGATTGCGCATCAGCCGCTCGAACAGTTCCGGCACGGCGCGCCGGTCGGCCAGTTCCTGCCACACGGTGAATTCCTCGCCGCCGATCAGCGGCCGCAGATAGACCAGCCGCTCGATCAGCGCCTGCGGATCCTGCTCGAAGTGCGCGTAATCCTCGCGCAACAGCTGCACGCGCTCGGGCATCGGCGCATCGACGGTAATGGTCATGCTCCTGCGCATGCCGGACAGTAGCGCCTCCGGCAACTGCACCTGCCCTATTTTCTTGCTCTCCGCTTCCACCCACACCGGAAGCGCCGGATCGAAGCCGGACAGCCGCTGCAGCAGCAGGCTGTCGAACATCTTCTGTCGCGGCTGCGCCCTGCCCGGCACCGCGCCGATGATGGAACCGCGATGGACCGCAATGCCTTCGAGGTCGAGCACCTGCGCGCCCTGCTCCTGCAAGGCCGCCAGCAATCTCGTCTTGCCACAGCCGGTCGGTCCCGACACCACGATATATCTGAAATTTTCCGGCACGACTGCCAGTTGTTCATTGACCCAGCGCCGGTATGCCTTCCAGCCACCCTTGAGCTTCTCCACCCGGTAGCCGATGGTGTCGAGCACGTCGAACCATACCTTGCTGCGCTTGCCGCCACGGAAGCAATAGACCAGGATCTTGATTCTGCCTTCCTGTTTCGACACGCATTGCTCGATGTGGTGGGCGATGTTGATCAATGAATAACGCGCACCGAGCTGATAGGCCGCCATCGGATCGGTCCGATGCAGCGTGCCGACTTCCGCATATTCTTCGTCATTGACTACCGGCAGATTGATTGCGCCGGGGATGTGGTCTTCATCGTATTCATGCGGGCTGCGCGCATCGATGATCAGGTCGTAGGAAGTGAAATCTTGCATGCCTACATTGTACGTGCGCGGCTTGGTTTTGCGTGGTTTGAGGGATAATCCGGGGCTGAAAGGAATTACCGACATGAATGCCCCAACCGATATCAGACTGACCTCGTTTTCCCATGGCGGCGGCTGCGGCTGCAAGATCGCGCCCGGCGTGCTGGCCGACATCCTGAAGCGTTCCAGCGGTTTTCCCGTGCCGAAGGAGCTGCTGGTCGGCATCGAAACCTCGGACGATGCCGCCGTTTATAAGCTCAACGACGAGCAGGCGCTGGTCGCCACCACCGATTTCTTCATGCCCATCGTCGATGATCCGTATGACTTCGGCCGCATCGCCGCGACCAATGCGATCTCGGACGTGTATGCAATGGGCGGCACGCCGATCATGGCACTAGCGCTGGTCGGCATGCCGATCAACAAGCTGCCGCTCGATATCGTCGGCAAAATCATCCAGGGCGGCGAATCGATCTGCGCCGAAGCCGGCATCCCGATCGCCGGCGGCCACACCATCGATTCTGTCGAGCCCATCTACGGACTGGTCGTGATGGGACTGGTGCATCCGTCCAAGATCAAGCGCAATGCCGATGCCAGGCCGGGCGACAAGCTGATTCTCGGTAAGCCGCTCGGCGTCGGTATCCTGTCCGCCGCGCTGAAGAAGAATGTGCTCGACGCGGCCGGCTATGCGGCGATGATCGAGAACACCACCAAACTCAACAAGCCTGGCAAGGCGCTGGCGGAATTGGACGGCGTGCATGCGATGACGGATGTGACCGGCTTCGGCCTGCTCGGCCACCTGCTGGAACTGACACGCGGCGCCGGCCTGACTGCCCGCCTGGACATGAAGCAGATTCCGTTGCTGCCCGGCGTGCATGAACTGGCCGAAAGTGGCTGCATCACCGGCGCATCCGGCCGCAACTGGGCGGGATACGGGCATGACGTCACTCTGGCAAGCGGTATTACGCCGGTGCAGCAGGCCTTGCTGACCGATCCTCAGACCTCGG
>JAEZVM010000035.1 GCA_023420795.1 Pseudomonadota bacterium | reverse complement strand
TTTCAGTTCGCGCGCAGAGCACAGCATCCCCTGCGACTCGACACCGCGCAGCTTGCCGACCTTGATCTCGAACGGTTTGCCATCCTCGCCCGGCGGCAGCTTCGCGCCAGCCAGCGCACATGCGACCCTCATCCCCGCACGCACGTTCGGCGCGCCGCAAACGATGTTCAGCAAAGCGCCGGTGCCGGCATCCACCTGGCACACATTCAGACGATCCGCATTTGGATGCTTGGCGACTTCCACGACCTTCGCGACCACGATATTGGAGAACGCCGGCGCAACCGGCTCGACCTCTTCCACTTCCAGTCCGGACATCGTCAGCAGATGCGACAACTCATCCGAAGTCATCTTCGGATCAACCAGGGTGCGGAGCCAGCTCTCGGAGAATTGCATAGTTCAAACCTTCAGCTACAAAATTCGCAGAAGACGCCATCTCTATCACGGTCTTCTGCGGCGAGTATTAGTTGAATTGTTTCAGGAAGCGCAGATCGCCTTCATAGAACAGGCGCAGGTCGTTGATCCCGTAGCGCAGCATGGTCAGGCGCTCCAGGCCGGAGCCGAACGCAAAACCGATGTACTGCTCCGGATCGAGTCCCATGTTGCGCACCACGGTCGGATGCACTTGCCCGGCGCCGGACACTTCGAGCCAGCGGCCCTTCAGCGGCCCGCTGCCGAATGCGATATCAATCTCGGCCGACGGCTCGGTGAACGGAAAATACGACGGGCGGAAGCGCACCTGCAGATCATCGGTCTCGAAGAACGCCTTCACGAAATTCAAATACACGCCCTTCAGGTCCGCAAAACTGATGTCATCCGCGATCCATAAGCCCTCGACCTGATGGAACATCGGCGAGTGCGTCGCATCGCTGTCCACGCGATATGTGCGCCCCGGCGCGATCACCTTGATCGGCGGACGGTTCTGCCGCGCATAGCGCACCTGCATCGGGCTGGTATGCGTACGCAGCAGCAGCGGCTTGCCCTGCGTGTCCTTGCCCTCGATATAGAAAGTGTCCTGCATCGAACGCGCCGGATGGTTCTCGGGGCTGTTCAACGCGGTGAAATTGGTCCAGTCGGTTTCGATCTCCGGGCCATCGGCAACATCGAAGCCGATCGAGCGGAAAATCTCTTCGATCCGCTCCCAGGTGCGCATCACCGGATGAATGCCGCCTTTACCACGCCCGCGGCCGGGCAGCGTCACGTCGATCGCCTCGGCATTTAGTCGCGCCTGCATCTGCGCATTGGCCAGCGCGTCGCGACGCGCATTCAACGCAGCCTCGATTTTTTCCTTGGCGGCATTGATGACTGCACCCTGGGCCTTGCGCTCTTCCGGCGCCAGCTTGCCCAGCCCCTTCATCTGCTCGGTGATCTGTCCGGTCTTGCCGAGATATTTGGCCTTCGCATTTTCCAGTGCCGCAGCATCTTCTGCGACAGCGAAATCGGACTGGGCCTGGACGACAATTTGTTCTAGGGAATTCATGCGGCTTATTCGCCCTGAAAAGGGATCAGAAAACGTCGATTCAAAATAAAACGGGGCACAGGTGTGCGACCTCTGCCCCGCTTATTGCAGTGCCGCCGCAGCGGCACATACGATCGCAACACTCAAGCAGCGATGTTAGCCTTCACCTGGTTGACAATCGCGGCAAAAGCCGGCTTGTCCATCACAGCCATATCGGCCAGGACCTTGCGGTCGAGCTCGATATTGGCTTTCTTGAGGCCGTTCATGAATACGCTGTAGGTCACGCCGTGCGCGCGCGTCGCCGCGTTGATACGGGTGATCCACAGTGCGCGGAACACGCGCTTCTTGTTGCGGCGATCGCGGTAGGCATACTGACCGGCGCGCATGACCGCCTGCTTGGCGATGCGGAATACGGTACTGCGACGACCACGATAGCCTTTGGCCTGGTCGAGAACTTTCTTGTGACGGGCCCGTGCGGTAACCCCACGTTTTACTCGAGGCATGGTAGCTCCTTATGTGAGGTTAAGCGAACGGCATCATTGCGCGGATGGAGTCCATGTTTGTGTCATGAACGTCCACTGCGCCGCGCAGCTGGCGTTTGTTCTTGGTGGTTTTCTTGGTCAGGATGTGGCGCTTGAAGGCTTGACCGCGCTTGACGGTGCCGCCCGGACGCACGCGGAAGCGCTTTTTCGCGCTGCTCTTCGTCTTCATTTTCGGCATGACAAATCTGTCCTTCCGGACAGCTCCATTTTTAACATGATTGCAGGTGACAACACTGCGTTGCTCTTGGATGCCTGCTTTCACTTGTTTTGCGAGGGAATCGAGTCCATCGCCATTGGCACGAATCACCCGTTGCCGGGCAATCCGCACGAATTCTTATTTTTTCTTTTTCGGCGCCAGCACCATCACCATCTGGCGGCCTTCCATCTTAGGAAACTGCTCGACCTGGCCGTAAGGCTCCAGATCACCCCTCAGTCGCTCCAGCATGCGCATGCCGATATCCTGATGCGCCATCTCACGACCACGGAAACGCAGGGTAATCTTGGTTTTGTCGCCTTCTTCCAGGAACTTGATCAGGTTACGCAGCTTGATGTTGTAATCACCCTCGTCGGTACCCGGACGGAATTTGATTTCCTTGACCTGAATGACCTTCTGCTTCAGCTTCGCTTCGTGGGCGCGCTTCTGTTCCTGATACTTGAACTTGCCATAGTCCATCAGACGGCATACCGGCGGCTGCGCAGTAGGCGCGATCTCCACCAGATCCACGTTCGCCTCTTCGGCCAAGCGGAAAGCTTCAGCGAGACTGACAATTCCAAGCGGTTCGTTATCGACCCCGGTTAAACGCAATTGCGGCACATTGATTTCGCCGTTAATGCGATGCGACTTTTCCGTAGCTATTGCAGTTTCCTTTAAAAATCAAATAATTAAGCCGTGCTTAGCGCTTCGGGTCTTCCCGTTAGGCTTTGGTGGCGACTTCGTTTTCCAGCCGCTCCACCAGTGCATCGACCGGCATCACACCCAGATCGACGTTGCCCCGCGCACGCACGGCCACTGTGTTCGCATCCCGCTCCTTGTCGCCGATGACGACGATATAAGGCAGTTTTTGCACGGAATGTTCGCGTATTTTATAGGTTATTTTCTCGTTACGCAAATCGAGATGCACCCTAAACCCTTGTTTTTTCAGGTTTTGTGCGACCATTTGCGCATAATCAGCCTGCGCGTCGGAGATGTTCAGCACCGCAATCTGCACTGGCGCCAGCCAGAGCGGCAACGCACCCGCATGGTTTTCGATCAGCATGCCGATAAAGCGTTCCAGCGAGCCGAGAATCGCCCGGTGCAGCATCACCGGCACCTTGCGGGTATTGTCTTCCGCGACGTATTCGGCTTCCAGACGGACCGGCATCGAGAAATCAACCTGCATCGTGCCGCACTGCCACATACGGCCGATCGCATCCTTCAGCGTGTATTCGATCTTCGGACCGTAAAACGCTCCATCCCCCGGCGAAATCGCGTATTCGCAACCGGAGCGCTTGAGGGATTCGATCAGGGCGTTTTCAGCCTTGTCCCACAACTCATCCGAACCCACGCGCTTTTCCGGACGAGTTGCGACCTTGTAAATCACTTCGGTGAATCCGAAGTCCTTATATACCTTCTGCAGCAGCGCGGTGAACGCCACACACTCGTCAAGAATCTGGTCTTCGGTGCAGAAGATGTGGCCGTCATCCTGCGTGAAGCCGCGCACGCGCATCATGCCGTGCAGCGAGCCGGACGGTTCGTTGCGATGGCACTGGCCGAATTCGCCGTAGCGCAGCGGCAGTTCGCGGTATGAATGCAGATTGGAGCGGAAGATCTGGACATGTCCCGGACAATTCATCGGCTTCAGCGCATACGCACGGTTCTCCGATTCGGTGGTGAACATGTTTTCCTTGTAGTTCTCCCAATGGCCGGACTTTTCCCACAGCGTGCGATCCAGTATCTGTGGCGCCTTCACCTCTTGATAGCCGTTTTCCTGGTATACGCGACGCATGTACTGCTCGACCTGCTGCCAAACCGTCCAGCCCTTCGGATGCCAGAAGATCAGGCCCGGCGCCTCATCCTGGAAGTGGAACAGGTCCAGTGAGCGACCGAGCTTGCGATGATCGCGCTTTTCCGCCTCTTCCAGCATGTGCAGATAGGCATCCTGCTCTTCCTTCTTGGCCCATGCGGTGCCATACACCCGCTGCAGCATCTCGTTCTTCGAGTCGCCGCGCCAGTACGCACCGGCCAATTTCATCAGCTTAAACACCTTCAGCTTGCCGGTGGACGGCACGTGCGGGCCACGGCACAGGTCGGTGAACTTGCCTTCGGAATAAAGCGAAACATCTTCGCCCTGCGGGATCGCCTCGATCAACTCCGCCTTGTAGGCTTCGCCGATCGACTTGAAATACGCCACCGCCTCGTCTCGCGGCACCACCTTGCGGGAAACCGGCTCGTCCTTCTTGGCGAGCTCCGCCATTTTCTTTTCGATTGCCTGCAGGTCTTCCGGCGTGAACGGGCGTTTGTACGAAAAATCGTAATAGAAGCCGTTGTCGATCACCGGCCCGATGGTCACCTGCGCATCTGGGAACAGCTCCTTGACCGCATAGGCGAGCAGGTGCGCGGTCGAGTGCCGGATCACATCCAGCCCATCTGGATCTTTATCTGTGACAATGGCCAGATCGGTGTCTTGCTCGATCAGATAGGAAGTATCGACCAACTTGCCATCGACGCGGCCGGCCAGCGCCGCCTTGGCAAGGCCGGTGCCGATGCTGGCCGCGACTTGCGCAACCGTGACCGGTGCGTCGAATTGGCGTTGAGAACCGTCTGGAAGTCGAACTGAAACCATTTTGCGCTCCATGTCAGTGCTGATGATGACTGACGCCAGAAGAAAACTGCGGACGAAAAAAAACGCGGACTAGCCGCGCTTTTTCACTGCAATGACGAAAAAGATCCCGACTAGCGTCGCTCACAAACCATTTTAGTGGTAGTTCGCGGTGTCATAACCGGGCTGCCTTTCTCGCTCTTACAAAGGTACTGCTTGTTCGTTGGTAGGCTCGATTGGACTCGAACCAACGACCCCTACCATGTCAAGGTAGTGCTCTAACCAGCTGAGCTACGAGCCTAAAGAAGCGAAATTATAGCGGCAATTTTTCATTTTAGCTAGTGCCTTTGCTCCATCATTACT
>JAEZVM010000411.1 GCA_023420795.1 Pseudomonadota bacterium | reverse complement strand
TACCGGCGTGGCGCAATGCCTCCGTCAACGACTTGTACGATTCGGTCAGATCGACATATTTGCCGACCATGCCGATGGTGACTTCCGCCTTCGGATGCTCCAGCGCATACACCAGCCGGTTCCACACTGACAGGTCGGCCGGCCTCGGCGACAGGCCGAGCTTGTCGCAGATGATCTTGTCGAGACCCTGATCATGCAGCATCTGCGGGATCTTGTAGATGGTATCGGCATCCCAGACGGAGATGACGGCATCTTCCGGCACATTGGAGAACAGCGAAATCTTTGCGCGCTCGTCGTCGGGAATGCGGCGATCAGCGCGGCACAGCAACGCATCTGGCGAAATACCGATTTCGCGCAGCTTCTGCACACTGTGCTGGGTCGGCTTAGTCTTCAATTCGCCGGCAGATGCGATGTACGGCACCAGCGTCAGATGCACGAACGCAGTCTCGTTGCGACCGGCGCGCAGGCTCAGCTGGCGCGCGGCTTCGAGGAACGGCAGCGATTCGATGTCGCCGACGGTGCCGCCGATTTCAACCAGCGCCACGTCATAGCCTTCGGCGCCGCGATGGATGTAATCCTGAATCTCGTTCGTGATATGCGGGATCACCTGCACGGTCTTGCCGAGATATTCACCGCGGCGCTCCTTGCGGATCACGGATTCGTAAATCTGCCCGGTGGTGAAGTTGTTGAGCTTCTTCATCTTGGCGGTGATGAACCGCTCGTAATGTCCCAGGTCGAGGTCGGTTTCGGCACCGTCGTCGGTGACAAATACTTCGCCGTGCTGGAACGGACTCATCGTTCCCGGATCGACGTTGATGTACGGATCGAGCTTGATGAGGGTGACTTTGAGGCCGCGCGATTCGAGGATCGCAGCGAGGGAAGCGGCTGCAATCCCTTTTCCGAGGGATGAAACAACGCCGCCAGTGACGAATACAAACTTGGTCATTGCTGAGATGTGCCGGACGGCACGTGCGGGAAATTCAAATTATACCCCAAACCGCTTCCGGTCCGCGCCTTTCGGCATCCATGCCGCCACGCCCGGCTTGCCATGTTCAGGGTATGTAGGAAAACTGCAAGCGCAGATAATTTTGCGAGCCGACAGAATCGGGCAAGCCACGGATTTCATTAGTCCGTCTGACGATGGACATTCTGGCGCCGTAGCGCTCGCCGCCCCATGCAATACCTGCTTCAGCCTCGCCGGTGAACCTTTTCGGTTCTACCGTATGAGGATTGCCTTTCGAGAAATAGCCGCCCTGCAGCGTCGCGTTATATCCCACTGCCCTCACGTCAGCGCGCAGGAAGGCATGAAGAGTCGTTTGCCCGGGAAGAATATTTAGGCGTCCCGCGCGCACCAGCACGCCGACCCCTGCATCGGTAAAGATATTGCCGAATCGTGCATTGATGGCAGGCGTGATATCGATCGACGAACCCAGCGCCCATCGGACGGGCGCAACGTCCGCATGGAGCACGACGCCCACTTCGTTCTTGACCTGCCTGCTCCATGCCTGCGGTAATGGCTGATCGATCAGCCGGTGAAACTGCTTCTGCGTCCATTCCCCGCCTGCGCAAGGGCCGAGGCAGCCGATATCGACGCCGAATCTGTAGCGCGATCCATCGGGACGGTGACGCTCCTTGAAGAAACCACCATACAGCCACCCTGCGTATGGGTGATCGGGCGGACCGACCCGTTCGGGCGGCAGCTTGATATCGGAAGCAGTGTATTGATCCTGACCGATTCGCCATTCGTATATCGTCAGGTCGCCGGCATCGTGCATCGAGTAGCGGCGCGAGTAGCGCATGCCGCTCGTATAGAAGCCGTCATTCCGGTTCAGGAGTAGCGTGTCGTTATCGATATCCGCGACATGGGTGAGCTTGCCTTCGCTTGCGACCTTCCGATAATCAAAAAACAGGCCGCTCGACGCCTCGGCATTCACTGTGCTGCTCGCGGCGGCAAACAGGCAGCCTGCAATCGATTTTAAAAAGACGTCGCGCATGAATGGTCAAGGACGAAGAAGCGATTCGATCATCGTATGTACCGCGTTGGCCGCAGCAGCCGGTGCCTCCATCGGGAACAGGTGGCCGCCAGAGATCTGCATGAAATGCCGCCCGACCAGGCGCCGTGTGGCACCTAGCCCGGCCTGCCGACATTCCGCCGAGTCCCTTCCGCCGACAAACCCCACAGGCACCGAAAACGATCTGCGAACCATAGCGCCGATATGATGCGGCAGGCTGCGATAGACGGCGGTTTCGGTTTCCCGCGTAAAGCGCAAGGTGACGCCATCCGGATGAGCCATCAGGCCATGTTCGACATAATCGCGCAGCACTTCCGAAGGCCAGACAGCGAACATCGGCTTCGACGCGTAATGCTGATACGCGGCGTGCGCGTCCGGCCAGACATTTCGCCGCTTTTCCGAAAACCGCGCAGGCGAGAACTTCTTGTCCACTCCCAACCGCTTTGCGCCCCGCAGCAGAACGGCTCGCCAGCCGGCCACCACCGGCGAATCCAGCAGCACCACGCAGCGCACCAGATCCGGCCTTGCCTTGGCAACCATCAGGCTCAGCATGCCGCCCATCGAATGACCGGCCAGCACGACCGGCTCCGAGTAACGAGCTGTCAGTTCATCAATCAGCTCCTGCTCCAGCGCAGGCCAGCCATTGCTCACCGGGTAAGCGGGGTTATGCGCATGCATAGGCAATGCCCGCACTTCATAGTGCTTTTTCAGATGATCGAAGAACACGCGATAAGTCCCGGCGGGAAAACTGTTTGCATGGACAAAATGGAGAATCGGTCGGCTCATTTTTTGTAGAAGATTTTCCGGAAAAGCGGGCGAGCTAGGCTAGACATTGTTCAAGCGGCTCAGGATTCCGGGATTTTGCACAACATTTATGTGCCTGCGGGCAACCATATACCGAGAGATGCCTCTAACGGCCATGCCAGTAGCGCGCACGGTCGGACCGATACTCGCTCACCTCGATGCCTTCTCCGAAGCGCAGCATGACCGCGCCTGATTCGTCGCTGCGTATCCGTCTGATGCCCAGACTGCCGTAGCGATCGAACACTTCCTGCTTCGGATGCCGGAAGCGATTGCGATAGCCTACCTGGAACAGCGCAATGTCTGGCCCGACCGCATTCAGGAAAGTCTCTGTCGAAGACGTACCGCTGCCGTGATGCGGCGCCAGCAGAATCGAAGCGCGCAACCCATCTGTGTTGTTCCTCACGAGCTCTGCCTCCTGCACAGCCTCGATATCGCCCGGCAGCAAAATCGAGTTGTCTTCAAGCGTGATTTTGATCGTACAACTGCGCGCGTTGGGCTTCCATTTCATGCTGTCATAGCTGACCGGAGCGGGATGAAGCACCTCGAAGCGGACCTCATCCCAGACCCACGCCTGGCCAGCCTCGCAACGCCGATGGGAAGGAGCGTGAGCCACAATCGGATGCGTTTCAGGAAGAGAGGAGCTAACCCATCCGACATCGACCTCATCGAGAATGCTGAGTGCTCCTCCCGCATGATCGGCATCGCCATGCGAAATGATCACCGCATCCAGCTTGCCAATGCCGCGTGCCCGCAGGTACGGCAGGATCACTCTGTTTCCTCCGTCGGACTCCATCGAGTAGGCGGGCCCCGTGTCGTACAGCAGACGATGGTTTTGAGTTTCAACCAGTAGTGCGGAGCCCTGCCCGACATCGAACGCGGTGATCCACATTTCATTCCGGTCAGGATGAGCAGCGGTATTCAGCACAATCGGGAGCAATCCGGCAAGACCCAGCCAGCGCACCGGCCAGCCGGGCGGGGCCAGCAGCCACAGCACCCCGAGTAGCGCAGCAGAAAATATCCACCCCGAGGGAAGCGGTGCGCTCCAGACTGCGGCCGGATGAGATCCGATCCATTGGAGTATGGCAGCCAGCCATTCGACCAGGACATGCGCGATTTGCAGTACCCATGCAAACAGGGGTGCGGGAAACACGCTGCCGCCAAGTGAAAGCGGCGTGATCAGCAGACTTACCAGCGGAATGGCGACCGCGTTCGCGATCGGACTGACCAGTGAAATCTGCCCGAATAGCAGCATGGTGAGCGGCACCAGCCCGAGCGTGACGGCATATTGCGTGCGAGCTGCGGTCTTCAGTGCATCAATTCCGCGCGCGACAGTCGAAGCCGGCCGGACGGAATATGTCTGAGCCCTGCCCACCGACACATAGAGGATGACGGCCACCGCACCGAACGACAGCCAGAAGCCCGGCCACAGCACGGTCCAAGGATCGAGCAGGACCACGATTCCCAATGCACAGCAAAGCACGTGCGATACGCTGGTGAGCCGGCCCATCCACAATGCCGCCGCGACAACCGACAACATGTACAGCGTGCGCTGCGCCGGCACGCCGAACCCTGCCAGCAAGACATACAGCAATGCCATTCCCGCGCCCGCCAGCGCGGCAGCCTTTTGCGCCGGCAGAAGCAGCGGTAGTCGGGCTTGCGTAAAAAACGAACGGCGCCACATCCAGAAGACGAATGCGGCAAACATCCCGGCAATCATCGTGATATGCAGCCCCGAGATTGAGATCAGATGGCCGACCCCGGTGCGGTTGAACACCAGCCAGTCGCTCTGGCTGATGGCTCGCTGGTCGCCGATTACCAGCGCGACGATCACGCCCGCATACTCTTTCTCCGGCAGTGCTGCATGAATCCTATCGCGTAGCCATGCCCGACTGCGCTGCACGAGATTGCCGAAGCCGGGAACGAAATCGTCCAGCCGCCGGTTCTTCAGGGTCGAATGCTGATCCGGCCGCACATAGCCGGTTGCGCGCAGATTCTGCTCCAGCAGCCACACCTCATAGTCGAATCCGTGCGGATTGGCGTTGCCGTGCGGCCTGCGCAGCCGCACAGTAAGCTGCCAGCGTTCGCCGGGCTGCACATTCCCCACCGGCTGCAATTCATCCGCGCTGAAGGCCGAATACCAGGACAAGGCAATCCTTTTCGGCAGGATCGGCTTGTCGGCGTCCGGGCTGACGACGCGTTCGACCGCAAGATTGAAGCGCACACCTCGTTCAAAGTAAGTAGGCAGGCTGTCAATCGTGCCGACGACGGTAAGATCGCGCCCCTCCCAATCCTTCGGCAGTTCCTGCGCCAGATAAAAATGGGCGAACAGGCCGGCCCAGGCAAAGCCAAGAACGGCGCCGCAGGCGGCCATTCCAGGCACACGCACAAGGAAGCGGGTTTGCCGACTGGCGAGCACTCCAGCCAGCAGCGATAAAGCGATCAACAGAAACAGAATATGCCCGGCCGGCAAGGAAGCCTGATTCTGCAGCAAGGCTGCGCCGGCCGCGAAACCGAGTATCGCGGTGCGCATTATTCAGGACAGACGCGACAACACCGCCCGCGCATTGTCGGACGTCAGCCGCGCGATCGCATCGGCGGGCATGCCGCGCAGCTCGGCCAGCACCTGACCGATGCGCGGCAATTCTTCCGGGCTGTTTCTTTTCGGATGCAACCATGCAGGAGATATGTCCGGCGCATCGGTTTCCAGCACCAGCGCCTCCTGGGGCAATTCGCTAGCCAGCCGCCGTATCTGCTGCGCGCGAGGGAACGTCATTGCGCCGCCAAAGCCGAGCTTGAATCCCAATTTGATGAACTCTTGCGCCTGCTGGAAGCTGCCGTTGAATGCATGCGCTATTCCGCCCGGCACGGAGATCCGGCGCAGATATTTAAGAATGACATCCTGCGAGCGGCGCACATGCAGCAGCACCGGCAAATCGAAATCGCGTGCGATCTTCAGCTGCTCGCTGTAAAAGAATTCCTGCTTTTCGCGCAAGGTGCCGTCACGCAGCCCGGGCACGAAGAAGTCAAGGCCGATTTCGCCTACGGCGACAAATTTCGGATCTTTCCTTGCTTCCTGCACGGTGGCCCTTAATGAAGACAGATCACTTTCCTGTGCCTGTGGCACGTACATCGGATGGATGCCCAGCGAATAGGCGCAGTTCGCATGCCTTTCCGCGAGCCGGCGGACCGCCTCGAAGTTGGCAAGCTCTACCGCCGGAATGACGATGCGTGAAATTCCCTGCCGCGCCGCGCGTTCGGCAATGGCATCCGATTCGCCGGCAAACTCGCCGGCATCCAGATGGCAGTGGGTGTCAATCCACATAAGGATGCAGGCCATCCTCGGACAGCCGCAACACCCGGTCGCAGTGCCGCGCCAGTTCGATATCGTGCGTGACGATG
>JAEZVM010000389.1 GCA_023420795.1 Pseudomonadota bacterium | reverse complement strand
CCGCATTCAACACGCCGCAGTTCGACTGGGGCAAGACCTGTTTCACCAAGCAGCCGCAACCGGTGCCGCCGATTTTCCAGCCGGAGCTTGCGGCGGAAGCGATCGTGTGGGCGGCGGAGCACAGGCGGCGCGAGCTGTGGGTCGGTTTTCCCGCGGTGAAAGCGATTCTCGGGACACGCATCATTCCCGGCCTGCTCGACCGCATGCTCGCGCGGCGCGCGTATTCCGGCCAGTTCGGCGATCAGCCGCTGCCGCCGGATCGGCAGGACAACCTGTACCAGCCGGTGCAGGGCGATCATGGCGCTCACGGTCGTTTCGACGACAGCGCGAAACGATCCAGCCGCCAGATCTGGCTGGCCACGCACCGGGGAGCGACGGCCGCCATGCTCGCGCTGCTCCTTGCAATCGCCGCCATGCTCGCGTGGATCAGCTTTTAACTTCGGGTTCGGGAGAATCGCCGAGTGCGAGTCGCGCCATGATCTGCGACACATGGGTCAGCGCCTGCGGGAAGTTGCCCAGCATCTTTTGATTTTCCATGTCGAACTCTTCGGAGAACAGGCCGAGATCATTTGCGCAGCCAACCGCCCTGCGGTAATACGGCCAGGCACGGTCCTGCCGATGCTGGCGCGCGAGGCAGGTCACCAGCCAGAATGTACAGGGCAGGAACACGCCCTCCTGCCCTTCCAGCCCGTCGGGCGAATCGTAGCGGCGCAGCAGGCCACGATGATCGAGCGTCTGGCAGATCGCATCGGCGGTGCGCATCATGCGTGGATCGTCATATGCGAGCAGACCGACGCGCGGCAGAAGCAGCGAAGCGGAATCGAGGTCGCTGCTGCCGAAGGCCTGCATGAATACACCGCGCGTCGCATCGTAGCCTTCGTGTTCTATCGCGCCACGGATCTCGTCGCGGTTCTTTATCCAGCGCTCGACCGGCGCTTCGAACCGCCCATCCTGCGCCAGCATCACACCGCGGTTCAGTGCAGCCCAGCACATCGCCTTGGAATGGACATAGTGGCGCGGCGCCCCGCGCACTTCCCACAGGCCGTGATCCGGTTCCTGCCAGCGCTGGCATACCAGGTCGATCACATCCACCAGGAACTCCCAGTAGTCCGGCTCGGTCTGGTGTCCGCTCGCATGCCATTCCCATGCCATTTCCAGCAGCTCGCCATAGATATCGAACTGACTCTGCCGTGCGGCGGCGTTGCCGATGCGAACCGGCTTTGATCCTCGATAGCCCTCCAGCCAGTCGAGTTCGACCTCCGTCAGCCGGCGCTTGCCGTCCACGCCGTACATGATCTGCATCTGCTGCGCATCGCCGGCGGCGCTGCGCTGGATGAACTGGTGAAAGCGATCCGCCTCGGTGACATATCCCAGCTCATGCAGCGCGCGGATGACGAATACCGAATCGCGGATCCAGCTGAAGCGGTAATCCCAGTTGCGAGCGCCGCCCATCTCTTCCGGCAGAGAGGTAGTGACCGCGGCGGCGATGGCGCCGGTACGTTCGAAGGTGAGCGCCTTGAGCACAAGCGTCGAGCACAGGGTCTGGCTATCCAGCTGATGCGGCGGCCGGATGCGGTTTGCCCAGTCCTGCCACCAGCTTCGCGTGCATTCGAAATAGCGGTCGATTTCGGCGGCGTCCGGCAAGCCGCCGGATATCGTCTGCTCGATCAGTTCCGGAAACTGGAACTGGATGACAAGGCGCACGCGCTCGCCGGCACCGACCTGGAACACCGCCGCCAGATCGCCGGGGCGCTCCACCGTCAGGGGCACGTCCGCATGGATGATCAGCCCCTTGTTGCTGCCTATTGCAGCATGAGCGCCACCGTCTTCTGGACCATGCTGCCGCAGGTGCGGAGTGATCGCGCCATAGTCGAAGCGCTGACGGATTTCCATCCGCATTTCCACCGTGCCGGAAACGCCGTCCACGATGCGCACATGATCGTAGCGCGCGCGTTCGATGGCCTGGGTGTCCATCGCGAAAAAGTCGTACAGCCGCACCTCCCCCTGCGGCGTGCGGAAATGCGTCTCCAGGATCATCGTGCCTTCGACATAGCTGCGTGTCGAAGTGCATTCGCCGCTGGTCGGCGCGACCGAGCAGTAACCGCCCTTATCCCAGTCGAGCAGCCGGCCGAAGCAGCTGTCGTCATCGATGCGCGGCATGCAGCACCAGTCGATCGAACCATCGCGCGATACCAGCGCGGCGCAATGGCAATCGCTGATCAGTGCGTAGTCGGCAATCGGCGGATAGCGGTGGTCGGGATCAGCCATGTCAGAAGATCGGATTCCTGCCGGCCCATGCAATTTGCGTACCCTGCCCCGCAGTGAATCTGTGGCGTCGGCATATGTCAAAGCTTCTCTCCGCATTCTCTCGACTGGAGAAGCCATGACGACAACAATACCGAATACCCGTCCGGAAGCACCGTCGGTGACGCTGTTTGGCAGGCTCGACGACGGCACCTACGCGGCCGAAGTGATGAACGAAACGAGCGTGCCCTACTCTTCCTATTGGGAAAATGCGACGGAACAGGTCGTGGTGTATATCGAACCCGATGACGAGCAGTTGCAGCATCTGGTTGAAGCATTGAACAAGGGTCAGCTTGAGTTTGCCTCGCTTCAAAACTATGGCTCGGCCAATGGCGGCACATCGATGCTGCCCATTTGATGCTACGTGCTCTTCCACATTTCATTCGCCACTTGCTGCCCGGTCGGTAAAAACTGCAGCGGAATGAAAAATTGACCAGCTCGGCAAGGCTCCGCTGCCTGCACCGGCATTGTGTATGCGGGAAGCGGCACGGCTGCAACAGGAGAAGGCGTCGCTGGAATGAGGCCGCATGGCGTTCCTGAACTTCGAAAACCATCCGCTCTGGCTAAATCTGGCCATACTCGTTGCAGCAGCGATAGCTGTCTGGCTGGCCGGCACCCGCATCGCCCGTTACGCCGACATCATTGCAACCAGAAGCGGAGCCGGACATGTAATGGTCGGGCTGGTTCTTCTCGGCACCGTCACCTCTTTGCCGGAAATCGCCATCATCATCTTTTCTGCCAGCGGCGACGCATCTTTACTCGCCATTAACAACGTGCTTGGCGGCATATCCTTGCAGAAGGCAATGCTCGCGGCAGTGGACGGCATGATCGGAAAGGATGCCCTGACCGTTGTGGCCGCCTCGCCTGCCATGCTGTTGCAGGGCGTGCTCGGCATCCTGCTGCTGGCGCTGGTTGCGGCTGCCATCGTGGTCGGCGATGTGCCCTTTCTTGGCGTCGGTGCATGGTGCTGGGCCATCCTCGCGATGTATGTATTTTCCATATGGCAGATTGCGCAACTGGAGCGACGCCAGACGTGGGTTGCTGAAGATGTGGGACAACAGAGTCCGCCGAAATCGGAACAAGAAACGGGGCAGGAAAACGGATCGCTGATGCCGCTGGTCCTCAAGACCATCGGCGCCGGCGCAGTCATCCTTGTGGCAGGTTTTCTGCTCAGCCGCACCGGCGAGGCGATTGCAGAGCAGACCGGGCTCGGCTTGAGCTTCGTCGGCGCAGTGCTGCTCGCCGTGGTCACGTCGCTGCCGGATCTGAGCACCATTGTCTCCTCGGTGCGGCTGCACCGCTACGAGATGGCAATGGCCGATATCCTCGGCGGCACGCTGTTCAATACCTTGCTGATTTTTCTTGTCGATGTCGTGCATCAGGGAAAACCGGTGTTGAACGAAGCGAACGATTTTTCGCTGTTCGCCTCCCTGATCGGAATTGTCCTGAGCGTCATTCTCCTGGTGGGCCTGATCGAAAGAAAGAACCGCACGATTGTGCATATGGGAATCGACTCGCTGGTGATTCTTGCCACCTATTTTGGTGGCCTCTTCCTGCTCTATCAGTTGCGCTAATGCCGGACAGGCCGGAATCCAGGTTCCTCGCTGATGCTCTCGACTTCAGCGAGATGCTCGGAGGCGGCCTGCGCAAGGGTGTCACCGATCATTTCGGGTGCGACAGTCGGCAGGCTTTCCGTCAGCACGCTGACTGGCATCAGGCTGTCCCAGTCCGGATTCCACTGGTCGTATGCGTGAGTGATCTGCTTCCAGATCACGGCTTGTGCTTGCGTTAACGCCATGAAGTTCTCCTCGCTGCGATACGCCCGATTCCCTGGTCTGGCCGTATCAATGAATAAATGCAAGACACACCGTTGGGTACACATCGTTTGCTTTAGTTCCGGCCTGCCGTACCACTATGAATAGCCCTTGTGGCATGGTGCTTGCACCATCAAACCGATCTGCTTTTCCCGATGCATAGAAGAAGCCGTTGCGGCGCTCTTCGTGCATTGCATTTCACGGAGAAGCGGCCGTTCCATTACTTCACAGGAGAAATATCATGCGAATAGCTGAAGCAATGACACGCGACGTCCAGATGGTCAACCCTGACCAGAGCATCATCGATGCGGCGCGGCTGATGGCTGATTGCGACTGCGGCTCGCTGCCGGTTGCGGAAAACGACCGGCTGGTGGGCATGGTGACGGATCGTGACATCGTCATCCGCGCTGTCGCCGAAGGAAAAAGCAGCGATACCCGAATCAAGGATGTGATGAGCCAGGAGGTGAAATACTGCTTCGAGGAAGACGATATGGACGAGGTGGCGCGCAATATGGGCGACTTGCAGATACGCCGCCTGCCGGTAGTCAGCAAGGACAAGCGGCTGGTCGGCATCGTTTCGCTGGGCGACATTGCGACCACCAATGAATGGCCTGCGGGGCAGGCGCTTTCCGAGATTTCGGAGCCATCGTCGCAGCACATGAGCACCGGGCAACGTCCGCATTGACCGCTTTCACGTGTTGTAGCGGGCAGCCGCGATCCCGGCTGCCCGCCGATACATTGTCACTCCACAGGAGGCAGGCATGGCTACCACGGTAGGAGACTTCCTGCTGCAACGACTGCTGGAATGGGATGTGCGCCGCATCTACGGCTATCCGGGCGACGGCATCAACGGCATCATGGGTGCATTCGGACGCATCGGCGACAAGATGCAGTTCGTGCAGGCCCGGCATGAAGAACTGGCGGCCTTCATGGCCTGCGCGCATGCGAAGTTCACCGGCGAGGTCGGCGTCTGCCTCGCCACTTCCGGCCCCGGCGCGATCCATCTGCTCAACGGACTGTACGACGCCAAGCTGGACCACCAGCCGGTGGTCGCGATCGTCGGCCAGCAGAAGCGCGCAGCGCTGGGCGGCGACTATCAGCAGGAAGTCGATCTGCTGTCGCTGTTCAAGGACGTCGCACACGAGTTCGTGCACATGGCGTCCACGCCCGATCAGGTCCGGCATCTGGTGGACCGCGCGGTGCGCATCGCGCGCGATCAGCGCACGGTCACCTGCATCATCATCCCGAACGATGTGCAGGAAATGCCGGCTGTCGAGAAACCTGCACGCGAGCACGGCACGGTGCACAGCGGCATAGGCTACACCGCGCATCCGACGGTGCCCGGCGCGGCTGATCTTGCATGCGCCGCATCGGTGCTCAATGCGGGCAGCAAGGTGGCGATGCTGGTTGGCGCCGGCGCGCTGCATGCGACCGACGAAATCATCCAGGTCGCGCAACTGCTCGGCGCTGGTGTCGCCAAGGCACTGCTCGGCAAGGCGGCGGTGCCGGACGACCTGCCTTTCGTCACCGGCGCGATCGGCCTGCTCGGCACCAAGCCGAGCTGGGACATGATGAACGAATGCGATACGCTGCTGATGGTCGGTTCATCGTTCCCGTACTCCGAATTCCTGCCGAAGGAAGGTCAGGCGCGCGGCGTGCAGATCGATATCGATGGCCGCATGCTGAACCTGCGCTATCCGATGGAAGTCGGCCTGGTCGGCGATGCGAAGCTGACGCTGCGCGAGCTGATTCCCCATCTGCAGCAGAAGACGGACCTTGGCTGGCAACGTCAGATCGAAGAGAACGTCGATCGCTGGTGGCGGGTGCTGGAAGCACGCGCGATGAACGAGGCCAAGCCGATCAATCCGCAGCGCGTGTTCTGGGAATTATCGCCGCGCCTGCCGGACCATTGCATCCTTACCTGCGACTCGGGCTCGGCGGCCAACTGGTATGCGCGCGACCTGAAGATACGGCGCGGCATGATGGCCTCGCTGTCCGGCGGGCTGGCCACGATGGGGCCGGCGGTCCCGTATGCGATCGCCGCCAAATATGCGTATCCGGACCGGCCGGTGATCGCGCTGCTGGGCGACGGCTCGATGCAGATGAACGGCATCAACGGCCTGATCACGATCTCGAAGGTTTGGCATGAATGGCGCGACCCGCGACTGACGGTGATGGTGCTCAACAACGGTGACCTGAACCAGGTGACCTGGGAGCAACGCGCGATGGAAGGCGATCCGAAGTTCGAGGCGTCGCAGAACCTGCCGGAATTTCCGTATGCCGCCTATGCCGACCTGCTCGGCCTCAATGCCATCCGCGTCGATCGCCCGGAGGACATCGGCCCGGCATGGGAGCGCGCATTGAACGCGAACGCGCCGACCGTGGTCGAGATGGTTACCGATCCCGACGTGCCGCCGCTACCGCCGTACGTCTCGGGCAAGCAGGCCAAGGCCTACATGTCGGCGCTGCTGCAGCGCGACCCGGACGCGATCGGCATCGTCATGGCGTCAGCCAAGGAATGGTGGGATGGCCTGTTCCCACCCGGTAAAAATTAAGCAGCGATGGGACTGAGCCAGTCCTCCGTGCGGGTCGAAAAGCTGTCGGTCTCGGCCTATGTGATCCCGACCGAGACGCCCGAGTCGGACGGCACACTTGCCTGGGATTCCACCACGCTGGTGCTGGTGAGGATCGAGGGCGGCGGCAACAGCGGCATCGGCTACAGCTATGCCGACACATCCACCGCCCGGCTGATCGCTGATAGGCTCGCGCCGCTTGTCATCGGTCGCAATGCGCTGGCGACCGGCGCGCGCTGGCGCGACATGACCGCAGCAATCCGCAACCTCGGCCGCCCCGGCATCTGCTCGATGGCAATCTCGGCAGTCGATGCCGCCTTATGGGACCTGAAGGCCAGGCTGCTCGGCGTGCCGCTAGCGATACTGCTCGGCCAGGCCCGTCCGTCGATCGCACTGTATGCGAGCGGCGGCTTCACCAGCTACCCGATCGACAAACTTAGACAGCAGTTGCACGGCTGGGCGGAGAGCGGCATGCGCAGCGTGAAGATGAAAGTCGGGCGCGATCCGGATACCGACCTGCTGCGGGTGCAGGTCGCACGCACTGCCATTGGTCACGCGGTCGAGCTGTTCGTCGATGCCAATGGCGCCTACACGCGCAAGCAAGCGCTGCAATTCGCGCAGCGCTTTCGCGAGTATCGCGTGACCTGGTTTGAGGAACCGGTGCCGTCCGACGATCTGGAGGGATTACGTCTGCTGCGCGACCGTGCGCCACCGGGCATGGCGATTTCCGCCGGCGAATACGGCTACGACGCACCTTATTTCCGACGCATGCTGGAGGCACAGGCGGTCGATGTGCTGCAGGCGGACGCCACCCGCTGCGGCGGCATCACTGGCTTTCTCTGCGTGGCCGCGCTGTGCGAGGCGTTCGGCATACCGCTGTCGAGCCATTGCGCGCCGATGCTGCACCTGCCGCTGTGCTGCGCGGCACAGCAGGCAGTGCACCTCGAATACTTCCATGACCATGCGCGCATCGAGCACATGCTGTTCGACGGCGCGGCCACGCCGGACAACGGCAAGCTGTCACCGGACCTGGGCCGGCCGGGGCTGGGCATCGAATTCAGGGAGCGGGACGCGCAATGCTATCTGGTTTCGTAGATCGCTCCGCCGCGCCGCCGCTGGCGGAAGCCTTCGGCGACATGCGTCGCATGGAAGCCGAGCTGAAGGCGGCGATCGAGGGCGAGGTACGCTTCGACAACGGCAGCCGCGCGCTGTACGCGACCGATGCATCGAATTACCGGCAGGTGCCCATCGGTGTGGTGATTCCGCGCACTGTTGATGACGTGATCGAGACGGTGCGCATCTGCCACCGCTACGGCGCGCCGCTTCTGCCGCGCGGCGCCGGCACCAGCCTGTGCGGCCAGTGCTGCAATGTCGCGGTGGTGCTGGACTTTTCGAAATACATGAACCGCATCATCGCCCTCGACGTGCAGAACAAAACCGCGCGCGTCCAGCCCGGTGTGGTGCTCGACGACCTGCGCCACGCCGCCGAACGGCATGGTCTCACCTTCGCGCCCGACCCGGCCACGCACAACCACAACACGCTGGGTGGAATGATCGGCAACAATTCCTGCGGCCCGCATTCGGTGATGGGCGGCACCACGGTGCAGAACATGATCGAGCTTGACATCCTTACCTACGACGGCACCCGCATGATGGTCGGCGCCTGCGACGAGCCAGCAGACGAACGCGCTGCCGACATCTGCGCGCGGCTGCGCAGGCTGCGCGACACCTACGCCGACGACATCCGTCGCCATTTTCCGGAGATTCCGCGCCGCGTGTCCGGCTACAACCTGCAGGCGCTGCTGCCGGAACATGGCTTCAACCTCGCGCAGGCGCTGGTCGGTTCCGAGGGCACCTGCGTCACTGTGCTGGAAGCCACGGTGCGGCTGGTCGAGAATCCTGCGCAGCGCACGCTGCTGGTGCTGGGCTACAAGGACGTGTACGAGTCGGCTGACCATGTGACGGAAGTGATGGATGCCAGGCCGATCGCGGTCGAAGGCATCGACAACCAACTGGTGGCAGACATGGAAGCGCTCGACATGCACCGGCAGCATCTGAAGCTGTTGCCGGAAGGCGGCGGCTGGTTGTTGGCGGAGTTCGGCGGGCCGAGCGCCGAAGACGCCAAGGCGCAGGCGCAGCGGCTGATGGAAACGCTGCGCAAGGCGGAACGCCCGCCCTCCATGAAGCTGTACGATGATCCGGCGCAGCAGGAACAAGTCTGGAAGATCCGCGAATCCGGCCTCGGCGCGACCGCCCATGTACCGCACAAGAAGATCACGTGGGAAGGCTGGGAAGATTCGGCGGTGCCGCCGGAGAAGCTCGGCGAATACCTGCGCAAGCTGCGCACGCTGTTCGACAAGTACGGTTATGACGGCGACCTGTACGGGCACTTCGGACAGGGCTGCGTGCATACGCGCATCGACTTCGATCTCGAAACCGCCGAAGGCATCCGCAATTACCGGGAGTTCATCCACGAGGCGGCGCATCTGGTGGTGAGCCTCGGCGGCTCCATCTCGGGCGAGCATGGCGACGGGCAATCGAAGGCCGACCTGCTGCCGATAATGTTCGGCGAACGGCTGATCCAGGCGTTCCGAGAATTCAAGGGCATCTGGGATCCGCACTGGCGCATGAATCCCGGCAAGGTCATCGGCGCCTACCACGTGGACCAGAACCTGAGGCTCGGCACCGGATATAACCCGCCCGCGGTGAAGACGGCATTCCACTATCCGCTCGACAAGGGCAGCTTTTCGCATGCGATGCTGCGCTGCGTCGGCGTCGGCGAATGCCGCAAGAAGAGCGGCATCATGTGTCCGAGCTACATGGCGACCGGCGAGGAAATGCACTCTACGCGCGGCCGCGCTCATCTGCTGTTCGAGATGCTGCGCGGCGAAACCATCCAGGGCGGCTGGAAGGATGAATCGGTGCATGAGGCGCTGGACCTGTGCCTGTCGTGCAAGGGCTGCAAGGGCGAATGCCCGGTACAGGTCGATATCGCGACCTGGAAGGCGGAATTCATGTCGCACTACTATGCAGGCCGGTTGCGCCCGGCCAATGCGTATGCATTCGGACTGATCGACCGCTGGGCCGCGCTGGCGTCGCACATGCCACGACTGGCCAATTTCCTGACGCAGAAGGAGCCCTTCGCCACGCTTGCGAAACGGCTGGCGCATATCGCGCCGCAGCGGCGCATCACGCCGCTCGCCGCGCAAAGCTTTTCCGCCTGGTTCCGCCAGCGTCCCGATACAGGCCGGCGCGGCGCGCGGATCATTCTGTGGCCCGACACCTTCAACAATTATTTTCATCCCGAAGTCGCGCAGGCGGCGGTCGAAGTTCTGGAGCATGCCGGCTTCAGCGTACGGATACCGGCGGTGCACCTGTGCTGCGGACGGCCTTTGTACGAATTCGGCATGGTGGACCGTGCGCGCCGCTATCTGTCGCGTGTGATGGAAGCGCTCGCCGCCGATATCCGCGATGGCACGCCGATCATCGGGCTGGAGCCGGCCTGCGTGTCGGTGTTCCGCGACGAACTGCCGAACCTGTTCCCGCACAGCGAACAGGCGCTGCGACTGCGGAAGCAGGTATTCCTGCTCAGCGATTTCCTTGAACGCACCGGCAAGTCCGGCGTGTTTCCCCGTCTGCAGCGCCGTGCGCTGGTGCATGCACACTGCCATCACAAGGCGGTGCTGAAGACGGAGGCGGAACAGGCATTAATGCGAAAGCTCGGCCTTGATTTCGACATGCCGGAATCTGGCTGCTGCGGCATGGCTGGCTCTTTCGGTTTCGAAAAACACAAATACGAGGTATCGGTGCGCTGCGCCGAGCGCGTGCTGCTGCCGGCGGTGCGCGAAGCCGCACCGGGCACGCTGATCATCGCGAACGGTTTCAGCTGCCGCGAGCAGATCGCGCAGTTGACACAGCGCGATCCCCTGCATCTGGCGCAGGTGCTGCGGATAGCATTGCGACAGGAAGAGCATCATTGATTTTCAATCGATCCGATGGAGGCAGGCATGAAGAAAACGAAACCGGGAATGAAAAGATCAGGCATTTTCCTTGTGCTGTGCGTTGCGGCGCCTATGCAGGTTTTCGCTGCCGACGCCAGCCCGGCCGCGCCGGTCATGTCGCCGCAGATCATCCTTGCGCCGACCGAGGTGCGTGCCGACCCGATGCTGGCGAAAGGATGCTGGGTGCGCCTGTTCCCGCAGCCGGAATTCAAGGGGCAGGACGAGCTCACGGTCGCTGGGCCGATGGAGCTGCCATCGCTGCGCGCGCCCGCAGGCAACGTGTACTGGAAGCAAAAGGCGGAAAGCCTGATCGCCGGCCCGAAGGCAACGGTCACCGTGTTCGAGCACAAATCCTATGGCGGCCCGTCGGCCACGCTCAAGCCGGGCGCGCAGGAAGCGCAGTTGCGCAAGACGATGAAGCTGCCGCAGTCGATCGATTCGCTGAAGATCAGTTGCGATAGCTGAGCTTCGTTCGAATGCCCTTTTTAAAAACAAGCGGAGCATGAAACCATGAAGACGATCAGAGTCCTAGCCCTCGTTCTCACCTGCGGCGGCCTGCTTGCGCTGCAGCCGCTTCCGCTGCGGGCGCAGCCCACCGCGCCGGACCCGACTTCGCAGCCGGTCATCCCGCCGGGAAAAGCCGGCGCAGCTCCTAGCGATAGGCAGAAGCGCGGCGATAACCCGCCGCTGCAGCTTTCGGTTGGCACCATCACCGGCAACCCGGCGCAGTTCGCCGGCAAGCGGATTACCCTTACCGCAGCGGTCGATGAGGTATTCACCCCCTGGTCATTCAAGCTCGACGACGATCAGCTCTCTGCCGGCGGCCTTGACAACGACCTGCTGGTTGTCGGCAAGGTCCCGGTCGCGTCATGGGGCTTCGACAAATCGTGGGCGAAGCAGGAGGTCCGTGTCACCGGTACGGTACGCATCCTGCAGGCTGACGACTTCCGGCGCGAATACGGGCGAGGTGTGGACGACAAGCTGTTCCGGCAGTTCGAAGGCAAGCCGGCCCTGATCGCGGATTCGGTCGAAAAGGCAACAAAGGCCCGCTGATCGCCGTCATTCCTTTTTCTCCTTATTGTCCTGTTCCGCCGGCAGCGTCACCTTGTCTTCCAGCACGTCTTGCACGTACAGCATCGCAATCAGGACCGCCGCTACCGCCGTCAGCGGCGTGGCCAATGCCACGCCGGCCAGGCCGAAGGCCATGCCCATCAGTACCTGCATCATGATGGTCAGCGCCGGCGGCAGCGACACGGTCTTGCGCTCCACCAGCGGCAGCAGCAGGTAGCCTTCCATCATCTGCAATGCGATGAACAGCAGCACGACATACAGCGCCAGCATCGGCCCTTCGGAGAACGCGATCAGCACGGCGGGAATGGCGGCGAGTATCGGGCCGATGTACGGAATAAAATCGAGCAGGCCGGCCAGCACGCCCAAGGCCAGCGACATCGGCACGCCCAGCAGCATCAGGCCGATTGCCGTGACCGCGCCGACGACGGCCATCGACAGCAGCTTGCCGCGCAACCACAGGCTGAGCGTCTTTTCCAGTTCATGCAGCACTTCCCGTCCGCGCGCCCGCTTCTGCTTCGGCAACAGCTTCACGATTCCGTCGGTGTAGGGGCGCGGCTGCGAAGCGAGGTAGATGCTGACGAACAGGAAGATGGCGATATTGCCCAGCACACCGACCACGCCGGCAAACACGGTGCCCGCCTGCGTCGCAACCGATGCGGCATTGCTGAAGATTTTCTCCGGCGACGGAAGATAGCGGTTGATCTGCTGCAGCACCTGATTGCGCTCAAGATATTCGCGCAGGCGCTGGATTGCCTTCGGCAGTTCGCTGACAAGCTGATTGCCCTGTTCGATCACCTGCGGTGCCAACAGCAATCCGGCCAGCGCCAGAAAGGCCACCGCCGCAAGCAATACCAGCACCAGCGCGATGCCATGCGACACATGCAGCCATTTCCTCACGTTGGTGCAGGCGTCGTGCAGCAGAACCGCCATCAGTATGCTGGCAAACAGAAGCAGCATCGCCGGAGAGGCAAACCACAGCAGTATCGCGAGCAGAAGGAAAATCATGCCGATGCCGTATGCGATCAGCACGCGGCCGACAAACCCGCGGGCGGGAAAATTTTCCTCGCGCTTTTCTTTGACGGGCGAATTTTCTTGTTCGGAATGCATCATTTCGCTACTCCGTTTCTTTTCATGATGGGCGCAGCGCAAGCAACATCAACGCCAGCTTAATGAGAAAAAATGCAGAAACGAAAGCTCTTTATGCAATCAGCTTATAAGCATACTTCGGAAAAATTGTTGTACAGGCCAGTCCTTGCCACTACAGTGCCATATTGCCAAAAGCAATCAATTGGATGAAATGCATTGCTGATGCCAGCGCAACCTGTTGTAACTGCCCGGTATCCGCTCCACAGATTTTTTCGATGAAACTATCTTTCAACAATATAGAAAAACGTTTTGCCGACCTAAAGGTGATCGACAACTTCAGCCGTGAATTCGACGAAGGCCAGTTGGTCGCGCTGGTCGGCCCTTCCGGCTGCGGAAAATCGACCCTGCTGCATCTCGCCGCCGGACTGGAGAAGCCGACCGCAGGCAGCGTGCTGGCGAACGGCCAGACGGTCGCCGGCCCGCATCCGGAACGCACGCTGATGTTCCAGGAGAACGCGCTTTATCCGTGGCTGACGTTAGCGCAGAACGTCGCGCTCGCACTCGAGTTCCAGAAGGTGGACAAGAAGGCGGCGCGCGCGCAGGCATTCGCATGGCTGGCCAAGGTCAACCTGAAAGGCTTCGAGGATTACTATCCGCATCAGGTATCCGGCGGCATGCGGCAGCGCGCGGCGCTGGCACGCGCCTTCATCTCGCATCCGAAGGTGCTGCTGCTGGACGAACCGTTCGGCGCGCTCGACGCTCTTACCCGCATGACCCTGCAGGACGCGCTGCGAGAGCTGATCCGGGAAGCGCGCCCTACCGTGCTGCTGGTCACGCACGATGTCGATGAAGCCCTGTTCCTGGCCGACCGCATCCTGGTGTTCAGCCCGCGGCCGGCGAAGGTGCTCAAGGAATTCAACCTGGCGCATTACGAAAAGACACACGACCTGTCCGACTTCGCCGCAGTGCGCCGCGAGATTTTAGGTTTGCTCGGCATTCATGCAGAGCACGAGAATGTTGAACTATTGGAAGGAGCAGGAATATGAAACTCTCGAAACTGTTGGTCCCCGCAATCATCACTTTTGCGCTCGCAGCACAGGCCACCGCAGCCGAAAAATTCAAGGTCGGCTATCTGCGCGTGATGGACGATGCGCAGGCGATCGTCGCGCATGAAGGCGGCTACTACAAGAAGCATGGCCTGGATGTGGAACTGGTCGAGTTCAAGTCCGGCACCGACCTGATCAAGGCCATCGTCGGCGGCCAGCTCGATTCCGGCGTGCTCGGCTTCACCAACGCGGTTGCCTGGGCATCGAAAGGCGCCGACCTGAAAGTGGTCGGCGGGGCGCAGCACGGCTACCATGCGATCATCGTGCGCGACGAGGCCGGCATCAACAAGGTTGCCGACCTGAAGGGCAAGACTCTCGCCTCGCAAGCCGAAGGCAGCACCGCCGATACGGTACTCAAAGGCGTGGTGCTGAAGCAGGCCGGCCTGAAAGCCGATGACGTCAACATCATGGGCGTCAGCCCGCAGGTCGCGGTGCAGTCGCTGGTCGGCAAGCGTGTCGATGCGGCCTTCCTGTTCGAGCCGCAGGCAAGCATTGCGCAGCTGATCGCACCGGTGAAGCAAATCTACGAAATCGGCGAAGTCTGGCCTTTCCCCTGCATGGTCGTCATCACTTCCGGCGAAACGCTGAAGAAGCGCAAGGACGCCGTATGGAAATCGCTCGATGCGCAGAAGGAAGCAATTGATCTGCTGAAGAACAAGCCTGCCGAAGCATCCAAGCTGATCGCCGGCTACTTCATTTCCGAGCCGACGCTGAAGACGCTGAAGAAAGGCGAACTGCCGCGCGAAGAGGTGATCACCGACGCGATCAAGAGCCAGACCTTCAGCCCGGTCGTAACCCAGAAGGAGCAGGCGCGCATGCAGGAAATCGCCGGCATCCTGCAGGAACAGGGTTCGCTGAAGACACGCGACGGCAAGCCGTTCGAGGTCAACAGCATTCTTGACCTGAGCTGGCAGAAAGAGCGCAAGCTCTGATAGACCCGCCCGGCGGATGAAAGAGCGCCGCAAAGAATACAATCCAGCGTTCTTCATCAACCATGTTTCACCTGATCGCAGAAGATGGCCGGCAAAAGCCGGCCATCTTGTTTAAAGAAATATGAGCAATCGCACCCGTCTTTCCGGCTTCCATAAAAAACTCGCCCTTGCGCTGGCGGTCGTCTTCATCCTGTTCAGCTGGCAGGTCGCTGCCTGGTTCCTGCCCGATTTCCTGATGCCCGATGTGCCGACGGTGATCGTGCGCCTATGGCAGGAAATGCAATCGGATAATTTCCGCGAAGCGCTGTGGGGCAGCCTGGCCCGCCTTGGCGCAGGCTACGGCTCGGCGCTGGTACTGGGCATCGGCTTCGGTCTGATCGGCGCGGTGCTGTACTTCTTCCGCGAGGTATTAAAGTCGGCCATCATCATCCTGCAATCGATTCCGTCGATCGCCTGGGTGCCGCTGTTCCTGATTCTGATGGGTTTCGGCAGCCTGCCCATCATCGTGGTGGTCGCCATCGCCGCGTTCTTCCCCGCCGCGCTGTCGGTCATGAACGCCACTGAAAGCGTGCAGCATGTGCATGTATCAGCCGCGCGCGTGATGGGTGCGTCGCGCTGGGATATGCTGCGCCGGGTGTACCTGCCGGCGGTGATGCCGGAACTGATTACCGGCGCGCAGCTTGCGTTCGGCAATGCCTGGCGCGCACTGATCTCCGCCGAAATGCTGGTCGGCTTCGGCAAGGGTCTGGGCCGCTCGCTGTCATATGCGGGTGAAACTGCCGACATGGTCGGCGTGATGATGAACATCCTCGCCATCGCGATCCTCGCCCCGCTGATCGACCAGCTACTTCTGGAAAACCTGAAACACCGTGTGCTGCGCTATCAGTATGTCTGAGACAAGATCCGTTCCGGTCCGGCTCGCGTTTGCGAAGCGCCTGATGCTTTCCGCCCTGCTGGCAGGCATCGGCACGAACGCAAGCGCCGGACTGGAGCAGGCGAAGAAGCACGGCAAGCTGACCGCCGGCATCCAGTACGTGGTGCCGGAATACAGGGGTGGCATGAAATTCCGCACACCGGAAGCGATTGACACGGCGCTTGCGC
>JAEZVM010000280.1 GCA_023420795.1 Pseudomonadota bacterium | reverse complement strand
ATCATCACCGCCGAGCAGATGATGGATGCGTATGCGTCGGTCGGCATGCCGGTGTCGTACAACCACTGGTCTTTCGGCAAGCAATTCCTCTCCACGGAAAAGAGCTACCGGCGCGGCCAGATGGGGTTGGCGTACGAGATCGTGATCAACTCGAACCCGTGCATCGCCTACCTGATGGAAGAGAACAGCCTGACCATGCAGGCGCTGGTGATCGCGCATGCCTCCTACGGCCACAACTCCTTCTTTAAGAACAATTACCTGTTCCGCACCTGGACCGATGCGGAGGCGATCATCGACTACATGGTGTTCGCGAAGAAGTACATCGCCGAATGCGAGCAGCGCTACGGCATCGAGGAAGTCGAGCTGCTGCTCGATTCCTGTCATACGCTGCAGAACTATGGCGTCGATCGTTACAAGCGCCCGGCGAAACTGTCGATGGCGAAGGAGCGCGAACGGCAGGAAGAGCGCGAGCGTTACCTGCAGTCGCAGGTAAACGACCTGTGGCGCACGCTGCCGTACCGCGAGGAGGCGGTGGCCGAGAAGAAGGCCGACCGCTTTCCGCAGGAGCCGCAAGAAAACCTGCTGTACTTCATCGAAAAGCATGCACCGCTGCTGCAGCCGTGGCAGCGCGAGATCGTGCGCATCGTGCGCAAGATTTCGCAATACTTCTATCCGCAGCGGCAGACGCAGGTGATGAACGAAGGTTGGGCCACGTTCTGGCATTACACGATTCTCAACCAGTTGTATGACGAGGGCGTGGTCGGCAACGGCTTCATGATGGAGTTCCTGCAGAGCCATACCAATGTGGTGTATCAGCCACCGGTCACCAGCAAGTACTTTAACGGCATCAATCCGTATGCGCTCGGCTTTGCGATGTTCCGTGACATCCGCCGCATCTGCGAAGACCCGACCGACGAGGACCGGCAATGGTTTCCGGATATCGCCGGCAGCGACTGGAAACAGACGATCGACTTCGCGATGCGCAACTTCAAGGACGAGAGCTTTATCGCGCAATATCTGTCGCCGAAGCTGATCCGGGATTTTCACTTCTTCTCGGTGCTGGACGACGACAAGAAGGAGCGGCTGGCGATATCGGCGATTCATGACGACGACGGTTATCGCTATCTTCGCGAGCAGCTCGCCGCGCAATACAACTTGCACAACCGCGAGCCGAACATCCAGGTCTGGTCGGTCGATACGCATGGCAACCGCGCGCTGACGCTGCGGCACAACCAGTTCCTGCGCCGGCCGTTGACCAACCAGACCGACGAAGTGCTGAAGCACGTCGCCCGCCTGTGGGGCTTCGACGTGCTGCTGGAAACCGTTGATCCTGAAGGAAACGTATTGCATACCAACGAATGCAAATGCGAAAAGAGACTGCGTAGCTGAGCCGGCTTTCTGCAGACGCTGCTCGGAAAGGGGGCGCTTTATTGCGCAGCGGCGTCGTGGAAAGCCAGTGCATGACAGTTTCATGGAGACCTGCCGGAGGGAGCGGCGGGTGTGTGCCAAAGCAGATGCTTTGGCATTTTTTTTCCTGCGCGCAGGGCTTCTGTATTTAAGAAAAAAGAAATGTTCTGTCCGCAGAATCCTTGGCATGCAACTGTAAATTTTTCCGCATGCCGGTAGGCTCTTCCACTGATACTGCCTGAGATACCAAGGGTCGCTGTCATTCCTTAACTTGCTTCCGCTCTGGCACGTACATTGCCTGATTCTCCTTGCATCCTTGGATGTATTCCGGTGGCTATTGCCATCTTGTTTCAAAGGAGAATAAATATGCGACAACGTAAGAACCTTAGCAAAGCGCTCAGCATCGCCGCATTGGCACTCATGTTCGGAGCACCTTCCATTTACGCTCAGACCAGTTCCACTCAAGGAAGCCCGGGCAACGCGGAAGAAAGCCGCGCCGGCATGCCGGGCGTAAGCGGTCAGGGCGATACGTCCTCGACCATGCCCGGCGCGAGTGGAACTGCCGATACGCCAGCCACGTCAGGCTCGTCCGGATCGTCCGGCGCCACTTCGTCCGGCTCGTCTGCATCGGGTACAAGCAGCGACAGCGGTGCGCAATCGACTTCCGGCGCAAGCGACTCGTCGTCGTCGGCATCCAAGAGCGCCAGCGGCAAGGCGGTAAGCAAGGGCGACAGGAACATCATGCGTGAAATGGCGCAAGCCAATATGGCGGAAGTGCAGGCCGCCAACATTGCCCTCAAACAGTCGAACAACGACGAAGTGAAATCTTTCGCGCAAAAGATGATCGACGACCATACGCAGGCGCAGAAGGAACTGGAGCAGCTTGCGGAAGCGAAAGGCGTGACGCTGCCGACCGAACCGGACAACAAGCACAAGGCCATGATGAAGAAGCTTGGCGCGCTGGAAGGTGACAAGTTCGACAAGCAGTACATGGCGCAGGGCGGCCTGAAGGATCACCGCGAAACTCACAAACTGCTGAACCGCGCGCAGTCCCGCGCGACCGATCCCGAACTGAAGGCTCTCGCCGAAAAGATGGAGCCAATCGTCGGCGAACATATGAAGATGGCCCAGGATATCCATAGCGGAAAAGGCACCGCAAGCGGATCGTCCGGCTCCAGCATGGGGCCCGCGGGCACGTCCAGCTCTTCTGGCAGCTCCGGCACTTCCGACAGCAGCGGCTCGGGTGCGGCGGGAACATCCGGATCGTCCGGTTCATCTGGCAGCAGCGGCGGCAGCTCGGGCACTTCCGGCAGTAGCGACAGCTCCGGCGCGTCTGGTACTTCTGGCTCTTCTGGCACCTCCGGGTCGTCCGACAGTA
>JAEZVM010000275.1 GCA_023420795.1 Pseudomonadota bacterium | reverse complement strand
ACCGGGTCAAACAAGCGCCAAACAGGCTCTATTTTGACAGAAAAGCTTCCTTCCCAAGAAACCAAAGTAAGGCTTTTTTGCCCTCCTTATACAGGTCTGTCGCTATTGGCACGCCCTCGTTCCTGGTGGAGGACGAAGCGCGTGCCTGTTTATTTTGCAGCCTTTCGAAAAAAGTTATCCACAGGCCGCTAAGCAGTGCCGCTCAGCCCTTCAGCGTCTGCTCCAGCACATGCAGCTCATGGTTGACTTCCGGGTTCTTGCTGCGATCGGCCGCGATCTTGCGGACCGCGTGGAGCACCGTCGTATGGTCCCGTCCGCCAAACAGCTCGCCGATTTCGGGTAGGCTTTTCTGCGTGAGCTCCTTGGCGAGGTACATCGCGATCTGGCGGGGGCGGGCAATATTGGCTGGCCGCTTTTTTGAATACATATCGGCAACTTTTATGTTGAAAAAGTCGGCGACGGTCTTCTGAATGTTCTCGACGGATATCTGCCTATTTTGGACCGACAGCAGGTCTTTCAATGCATCCTTGACAACATCGATCGTAATGTCCTTGCCGTGGAAACGCGAGTACGCAAGGATTTTCCTCAGGGCGCCTTCCAGCTCGCGTACGTTGGAGCGCAGATGCTTGGCAACGAAAAACGCGACGTCGTCAGACAGTACTGCACCTTCCTGCGCCGCTTTTTTGAGCAGAATCGCTACCCGCATTTCCAGTTCCGGCGGCTCGACAGCCACGGTCAGGCCGGAATCGAAGCGAGAAATCAGGCGGTCATCCATGCCGCTGATTTCCTTCGGATAGGTGTCGCTGGTAATGATGATTTGTTTCTTCGCCGCAATTAATGCCTCGAACGCATAGAAGAATTCCTCCTGCGTGCGATTCTTGCCGGCAAAGAACTGAATATCATCAATCAGCAGCATGTCCAGCGAATGGTAATAACGCTTGAAATCGTCAAAACCCTTGCGCTGGTAAGCAGTCACTACGTCGCGAACGTATTGTTCTGCGTGGATATAGCGAATCCTGACGTTTGGCTTGTCAGCAAGCAACTGGTTGCCGATCGCATGAATCAGGTGCGTCTTGCCGAGACCCACACCACCATATAAGAACAGCGGATTGTAGGAAACACCTGGATTATTGGCGACCTGGATCGCGGCGGCACGCGCCAGCTGGTTGGCCTTGCCAGTAACGAAACTATCGAAGGTCAGCGCCGGATTGATCTTGCTTTGCTCGCGCTTTTTCGTTTCCTCCATGAGGATGTCGGCGCGCTCGATTGGATCCGGCATATCGACTACGGGTCCATCGTTGACTGCGGTTGCCGCGGGCATAGGCACCGGTTTCTTGACGCCGCCGCTGCGTGGATCAAGAACGAATTGCACATCGATCGGCGCTTCCCAGTATTCGGATGCAAGCGTGGTGATGCGGCTGGCAAACTGGGTCTTCACCCAGTCCAGCTTGAAGCGGTTCGGCGCAGCGATGCGCAGGCGGCCATCCTCGTAGTCAAGCGGCGTCAGCGGCTTGATCCACGCACTGAACTGTTGCGGCGTGAGTTCCTGCTCCAACGTCGCGGAACAGCTTTGCCAAAAATTTTCCATGAATTTTTTCTGACGTAGGAGGCGTAAAAAATGAACAACTGCGTTGGGTGCAGTTTCGCGCGGGACGGCTATTCTATACCCGCACAGGCAAGTTATCCACAGACCGCATCATTTCTCCAACATAAAAACCGCTTGCCAATGTGGATAATTTGGGCATAGGTAACAAGTTGCAAGCGACAGGGCGTTTTTCCGGTGCAACCAATGCCCGCCTCGCTTGACCGATCCCGCGGACGTGCCCTCGGGTCCGCAATCGGTGGTCTAAGTGATTGACATACAAGCAGAAATTGATGTCTAATTGCGGGTTCACTGCCTGTTGCGTTTTGTGTGTAGAGCACAAGACAAGAATGGGCTGCGTGATCAACCAACCCATTTTTGCTGAATTAGCGAGACCAACATGAAACGTACTTACCAACCTTCCGTCGTTCGCCGCAAGCGCACTCATGGCTTCCGCGTCCGCATGGCAACCCGCGGCGGTCGTGCTGTGTTGAACGCACGTCGCGCCAAGGGTCGCAAGCGCCTGGCTGTCTAAGCCCGGCACAACGACAGCTGCTGGCGTGAGCGAAGATCGTTCACAGAACTACGCGCGCGATCGACGTATCGTTAAAACGGATGATTTTTCATCCGTTTTTCGTTTGAGGCCGGTGTATCGCACTCCCCATTTTGTTCTGTACGCGCGCAGCAACCAGTTGAATCAGGCGCGGCTGGGCATCGTCGCCGCCAAGCGCTTCGCGCCGCGCGCCGTCACGCGCAACGCAATCAAGCGTGTCGCGCGCGAACTGTTCCGGCAATCCACCCTGCCGGCTATCGACTGCATAGTCCGCCTGTCCAAACCCGTGAATTCCAAAGCAGGACCGGCGACGAGCGCGCAGCTCAAGGCCGCGTTGCGAGACGAGCTGACACAGCTGCTGCGTTCACAGTCGTTGCGCCGGCCCACTGAAGCGGAAGCCCGGTGATGAAAGCGCTTTTGCTGTTACTATTGCGCGCGTACCAGCTGGGCATCAGTCCGTTCCTCGGCCAGAATTGCCGGTTTTATCCAAGCTGCTCCCAGTATGCGGCCGAGGCGATCCGGGAACACGGCGCGGCGCGCGGCAGCCTGCTGACGGCGAAGCGCCTGTGCAAATGCCACCCGTGGCATCCGGGCGGGCTCGATCCGGTTCCCAGAATGCCTTCTGAGAAATCGGCGGCGGTCAACTGCGACTGCGGCCACACCTGAATACCTGTTTAGTCAAACTACATCATTTATGGATATCCAACGTACCGTCCTGTGGGTTGTATTCTCGCTGTCGCTCGTACTACTGTGGGACAACTGGATGCGCTATAACGGCAAGCCGTCGATGTTCTTTCCGACGCCGACCCAGCAGGCTGCCGCACCTGCCGCCGGCGCCGCTCCTGGCGCCAAATCCGACGTACCGCAGGCAAGCGCATCGGCGGCCGCACCGTCCGCAGCACCCGCTGCGTCGTCGGAAGCGGTGAAGGGCGAGACCGTGACTATCACCACCGATGTCATCAAGGCCGACATCGACACCGCCGGCGGTGTGCTGAAACGGCTGGAGCTGCTCAAGCACAAGGACACCATCGATCCGACGAAGAACATGGTGCTGTTCGATTCCGGCAACAAGCACACGTATCTCGCGCAAACCGGCCTGATCGGCGGCGACTTCCCGAACCACAAATCCAGCTTCGTCGCCCAGCCCGGTCCACGCGCACTGGATGGCGGACAGGAACTGCAGCTGGTACTGGTAGCCGAGCAGGGCGGCGTCAAGCTGGTGAAGACCTACACGTTCAAGCGCGGCGATTACACCATCGGCGTCAAGCACGAAGTCGTCAACCAGAGCGGCACGCCGATCAATCCGACGCTGTACATGCAGCTGGTACGCGACGGCAACAAGCCGGAAGGCGAATCGCAGTTCTACAGCACCTTTACCGGCCCAGCGATCTATACCGATGCCAACAAGTTCGAAAAGATCGACTTTGAGGACATCGCTGACGGCAGCGCGAAACATGCAGTCAAGGCGGACGATGGCTGGTTCGCGCTGGTGCAGCATTATTTCGTGTCGGCCTTCCTGCCGCCGGAAAATGTGACGCGCGAGCTCTTTACCGACAAGGTTGCGACCAACCTCTATTCCGTCGGCGCCAAGCTGCCGATGGGGACGATTGCTCCGGGTGCCAGCGCATCGATGGATACCCGCCTGTATTCCGGTCCGCAGGAATCGGCCACGCTGGAGAAGCTCGCGCCCGGCCTGGAACTGGTGAAGGACTACGGTTACCTGACGCTATTCGCGGCGCCGATCTTCTGGCTGATGGACCAGATCCACAAGGTGCTCGGCAACTGGGGCTGGACCATCATCGTGCTGACGGTGCTGATCAAGCTTGCGTTCTTCCCGCTGTCGGCCGCCAGCTACCGCAGCATGGCGAAGATGAAGACCGTCACGCCGAAGATGCAGTCGATCCGCGAGCGCTACAAGTCCGACCCGCAGAAGATGAACCAGGCGATGATGGAGCTTTACAAGACCGAGAAGATCAATCCGCTCGGCGGCTGCCTGCCGATCCTGGTGCAGATCCCGGTGTTCATCGCGCTGTACTGGGTGCTGCTGGCATCGGTCGAGATGCGCAACGCCCCGTGGATCGGCTGGATTCAGGATCTGGCTTCGCCCGACCCGTGGTACATCCTGCCGGTGGTGATGGCCGTGTCGATGTTCATCCAGACCAAGCTGAACCCAACGCCGCCGGACCCGATCCAGGCCAAGATCATGCTGTTCATGCCGATCGTGTTCTCGGTAATGTTCTTCTTCTTCCCGGCCGGCCTCGTGCTGTACTGGGTCGTGAATAACATCCTGTCGATCGCGCAGCAGTGGGTGATCACGAAGAAGATCGAGAGCGGCGAAGCGGCATAACGCATCCGTTCGCAGCAAAAGGCCCGTGCGTTGCGCGGGCCTTTTTTCTTTCTGACCGCATACCAGTTTTCCATTGCCCGCAAAATCCACGCAGACCTACAATCGCCACATGAACTACGACTCTTCTCCCATCGCCGCAATCGCCACCGCACCCGGTCGCGGCGGCATCGGCGTGGTGCGCCTATCTGGCAAAAACCTCACGTCCGTCATGCAGGCGATATGCGGCACCCCACAGTTGCAGCCGCGCCATGCAACCTATCTGCCTTTCCAGAATGCGGACGGCAGCGCGATCGATCAGGGCATTGCGCTTTACTTCAAGGCGCCGCATTCATACACCGGCGAGGATGTGCTGGAACTGCAGGGCCATGGCGGACCGGTGGTGATGCAGATGCTGCTCGCCCGCTGCCTGGAAGCCGGCAGGGAAACCGGCTTGCGTCTGGCGCAGCCGGGCGAGTTCACGCATCGCGCCTTCCTGAACAACAAGCTGGACCTGGCGCAGGCGGAAGCAGTGGCCGACCTGATCGAAGCTTCCACCGAAGCGGCAGCGAAATCTGCATCGCAGTCGCTGTCGGGTGTGTTTTCGAAGACCATCCATGCGCTGGTGGACAAGGTGATCCATCTGCGCATGCTGGTGGAAGCGACGCTCGACTTTCCGGAGGAAGAGATCGACTTCCTCGAAAAGGCTGATGCGCGCGGCCAGCTGGAACGCATACGCACGAACCTGAACGAAATTTTCGAGCAGGCGGCGCAAGGCGCGCTGCTGCGCGATGGCCTTAACGTAGTCCTGGCCGGGCAGCCGAACGTGGGCAAGTCGTCGCTGCTGAACGCGCTGGCCGGCGCGGACATTGCGATCGTCACGCCAATCGCCGGCACCACGCGCGACAAGGTAACCGAGACGATTCAGATGGAAGGCATTCCGCTGAATATCATCGACACCGCTGGCATTCGCGATGCCGGCGACGAAGTCGAGCGCATCGGCATTGAGCGCACCTGGGGCGAAGTACAGAAGGCAAATGTGATCGTGCATCTGCTCGACGCCTGCCGCGGACCGACCCGCGAGGACGAGGAGATCGTCAATCGCCTGCCGCCGAAAGTGCCAGTGCTGCGGGTATGGAACAAGATCGACCTGTCCGGGCACAAGCCTGCGGTCGATCGCCTGCCGGAGGCGACGCATATTTATTTGTCGGCCACGGATCGGCTCGGCATCGATCTGCTGCGCACAGAACTGCTGCGTGTGGCCGGTTGGCAGCAGACCGGCGAATCACGCTTCCTCGCACGGGAACGGCATCTGCTCGCACTCAGGGCAGCGCGCGAGCACCTCGACCTGGCAGCGCAATATGCTGCCGGAGACAACCGCACAAATGATCAGGCACTCGATCTGTTCGCCGAAGAACTGCGCATTGCGCAGGAGCGACTGAACAGCATTACCGGAGAATTTACGTCGGATGACCTGCTGGGCGTGATTTTTAGCAGATTCTGTATCGGGAAATAGGTCTTCTACAGAATTCCTTATTTTTCGAAGGGATAGATACCAAATAAAAATTAATGAATCCGCCTCCCGATGTCTTTTATTTCTCAAAAAAGACAGTTACTATCTGCGCACATAAAGAAATCCGATTTAGGATGAAGGAGACAAAAAAGCTCGCCCGACGAAAGTCCGGCGGGCTTTTGCTTTTGGCGCAGCCTAAGTTATTCATATAAAGAATAACTGTCATCACAATAATAAAGAGGACATCGTTGTTGCGACGCAGTATTATTCTTCCCGTCTCCTCCAACTCTCCTTGAATTGGATTTCACCCGCAGCCAAAAGCCTGCGGGTTTTTTTTCGCCTGTACTTTTCTTTCCAAACGACAGCTCCGGTGAGTTTCGTCAAACCAGGCTCATCTCCCGATGCTGTAATACGCGGACAGCCTTTAGAAAGCGGGGGAGAAAATGGTGAATGCAATCGTATCCTTATTCGGCTTGATTACTGCCGGACTGATCGTCGGAGCATGCATCAACGTGCTATTGCAGCTGGACGAGCTTGACCGATAATTTTTGCCATTCGCGGACAACGTCTGGCGCATCATTGACTCGCCACAAATTACAAAAATAGCAATGATCTAAACTGTTCTCTTCAGAGGAACAGGAGCCGATCATGAATATCCGCCTTCCGGACTTCGATGTGCTGACAGCGATTCACCGGCAGGACCCGGAGGCGCTTGAACATTTTCGCAGGCATTTATTGAGAGAGGCAGTCAACGCCGCTCCTCCGGCACACCGCCCGTCCCTTGAGCAGCTATTGTCCCGGAT
>JAEZVM010000245.1 GCA_023420795.1 Pseudomonadota bacterium | reverse complement strand
CGCCGCACCGACCTGATTCTGCGGCGCATGGGTGGGGCGGAGCTGCCGTGACAATATTCGGGGAGCGGAAAATGCACGCGAGATACCAGCGCGGGGCGTTGAGCCTCTTATGGGCGGCAGGCCTGGTCGGCGCCATCACGCTTGTGGCCATGGTGGCGTTGATGTCGGCCCGGTATGAGCGCAATTATTTTGCCGACGCATGGAGACGCCTCACCGGATCGACTGCAGGCCAAATCCTGCAGCAGTCCGCCAGAAGCGTCGCCAGTTCGCAAAGCGGTGCTGTACGCAAATGCACGGTGGACGGCAAGGTGGTCTATTCCAATGTGGAATGCGATGCGTCAAACCCGACCAGCCGCAAGGTGGAGCTACACGACACGCAGGGATTCGAGGCGCCGAAGACGCCACCCGTACCAGCTACAGCGGCGGAAGCATCGCCCACATTGCAGGACAAGATGATCGAAAAAGCGGTCGGACGCTGAGCTTTCTTCCTGAACATAATAGGCCGGGTAACCAGCCTCCCGATGGCGCTTGCTTGCCGCCATCGATATAAGTACACTTGCGCTGTTTTCGTTTCCGGAGACCCGTCTTGGGGAGTCCCAGTACACATTGTCGGCCGTCAGCAGACGGTGGACCGGCGAGATAACGGCAACTTCCCGAAGCGCCTCTCGCCACAAGCGCGGGCGCGTCCAGGCCAGATTCAAGGCCGCGTTCCCTGTAACAGAATCGACCTGCGGATATCCTCCGCGGGATGGCTGTGCTGTTAACGCAGGTGCAGCCGGGAGAGCACATGATTAATGTATTCGTCTTGCAGAACGGGCGGCTGAACCAGGTCTACATCAGCTCCCGCAGCGACCTGGAAAAGGTGTCGCCGGTATGGGTCGATCTGACCGATCCGAACGACGATGAGCGCGCATGGGTGAAAAGCATCTATGGCGTTACGCTGCCCGGCGAAGACGAAGTCAAGGACATCGAGGCTTCCGCCCGTTACTACGAAGCGGAGAATGGCGACCTGCACCTGCGGACCGACTTCCTTCTGGAAGAAGATGACGGCCCGTCGCGCGTCATCACGGTTGCGTTCATCCTTGCGCGCAACATGCTGTTCTCGGTGCACAACGACGACCTGCCGGTCTTCCGCCTGGTCCGCATGCGTGCCCGTTCGCGCCCCGGCTCGATCGCCGACTACAAGGATGTATTGCTCGACCTGTACGCGACCGATGCGGAGTATTCCGCTGATGCGCTGGAAGGCATCTATCAGAGCCTGGAAGAGGTCAGCCGCCGTGTGCTGCAGAAGGAGTGGACCGACCAGGATGCCGCCGACGCGCTGAACGCGATCGCGCAGGAAGAAGACTTGAACGGCCGCATCCGCCGCAACATGATGGATACCCGCCGCGCGGTCAGCTTCCTGATGCGTGGTCGGCTGCTGAATTCGGAGCAGTTCGAGGAGGCGCGGCAGATCCTGCGCGATATCGAATCTCTCGACGGCCACACCGCCTTCTTGTTTGACAAGATCAACTTCCTGATGGATGCGACCGTCGGTTTCATCAACATTAATCAGAACAAGATCGTCAAGATCTTCTCGGTTGCGTCCGTCGCCTTCCTGCCGCCGACGCTGATTGCAAGCATCTACGGGATGAACTTCCGGATACTGCCGGAACTGAATTGGGAACTCGGCTATCCGTTCGCGCTGGCCCTGATGATAGGCAGCGCCGTTGCACCGTTCTGGTATTTCCGCAAACGCGGCTGGCTCAAATAAAAAACCGCTTCCGGCTTGAGAGCGCGGAAGCGGCTTGAGTGCAGTGTTGCGGGATATCAGGCGACTGCGACAAACGCCTTGCGTGCTGCATCCACCGTCGCACTAATCACCGCATCGTCATGCTGCGCTGATACGAATCCCGCCTCGAATGCGGATGGCGCCAGATAGACGCCGAAGTCGAGCATCGCATGGAAGAAGACGTTGAACTTCTCCTTGTCGCAGGCCATCATCTCTGTATACGAACCCGGAATCTGCGGCGCGAAATAGAGGCCGAACATGCCGCCGACCGAGTCGCCGCAGAATGCGACGCCGGCACTCTTTGCTGCATCGGTCAGGCCCTTGACCAGTTTCGTCGTTTGCGCGGCGAGCGTCTCGTAGAAGCCCGGCGCCTGGATCAGCTTCATCGTGGTCATGCCTGCGGCAACTGCCACCGGATTGCCGGACAGCGTGCCGGCCTGATATACCGGCCCGAGCGGCGCGAGGTGTTTCATCAGATCCTTGCGTCCGCCGAACGCCGCCACCGGCAGGCCGCCGCCGATCACCTTGCCGAGCACCGTCAGGTCCGGTGTGATGCCGTAGATACCCTGCGCACAACCGAGCGCGACGCGGAAACCGGACATCACTTCGTCGAAAATCAGCACGCTGCCATGCTGCGTGCACAGGCGGCGCATCGTCTGCAGGAATTCCGGCGTCGCGCGTACCAGATTCATGTTGCCGGCGACTGGCTCGACGATCACGCAGGCGATCTGGTCGCCCATCTTTGCGAACACGTCTTCCAGTTGCTGCGGATTGTTATAGTCAAGCACCAGCGTGTGCTTGGCGAAATCCTCCGGCACGCCGGCCGAGGTCGGGTTGCCGAAGGTGAGCAGGCCGCTGCCTGCCTTGACCAGCAGCGAATCGGCGTGGCCGTGATAGCAGCCCTCGAACTTGACGATCTTGTCGCGGCCAGTTGCACCGCGCGCCAGGCGCAGCGCGCTCATCGCGGCTTCGGTGCCGGAGGAGACCAGACGCACCTGCTCGACAGATGGCAGCAGGCGACAGATTTCTTCCGCCATCTCGATCTCTCCCTCGGTCGGTGCGCCGAAGGAAAGGCCGCGTGCGGCTGCTTCCTGCACCGCCTTGATCACGGCCGGATGCGAGTGACCGACGATCGCCGGACCCCAGGAGCCGATGTAATCGATATAGCGCTTATCGTCCGCGTCCCAGAAGTACGGCCCTTCGGCGCGGGTAATGAAGCGAGGTGTGCCGCCGACCGAGCGGAAGGCGCGTACCGGCGAATTGACGCCGCCCGGCGTGCTGGCTTGTGCGCGGGCAAAGAGAGTGTCGTTCTTGGAAGTCATAGGCAAAGAGAGCGGTTGAGCTTATTGATTGGAAGTCTGGTCAGGTTCCCTGGTCCAGAAATAGCGGTCCGGGGTCAGTTTCCCCATCCCGAGTCGGTGAGCGTTTGCAAGTGCCGCGTGCGTGAATTCCTGCGCTTCGGCAACGGCTTCCGGCACATCCACGCCATTGGCCAGCATCGCCGCAATTGTAGCCGATAGGGTGCTGCCTGCGCCGTTGAAGGAGCCGGGCAACCGTTGCCGCGTATCGCGGCGCAGCCTCCCCGATTCATCGAACAGTGTGTTGGCAACTTCGTGCATCTCGCCTGGCGTGCCGGTTACGAACAGGTATTCGCAGCCCATTTCGATGATGCGTATCGCATCCTGCGCCATGCTGTCCTCGGTCGAGGGCTCGCGCCAGGTTTCGGCGAAACGGGCCAGTTCCACCGCGGATGTGAGCAGCAACGTGGTTTGCGGAATCAGCAGTTCGCGAATGGCCAGCAGCATGTCTTCGCTGTCCTGCCCCTGATCCGGCAGCGCGGACAGGAAGGGATCGAGAACCAGCGGAACGTCCGGATAGTCGGACATGATCTCCGCAATCACCGACACATTTTCGACGCTGCCCGGCGTACCGACCTTGAAGGCGGCCACCGGCATGTCTTCCAGCACTACGCGCGCCTGATCTGCGACCCAGTCCGCATCAATTGCCTGGGCATCCTCGATGCGCGCGGTGTCTGCGATCAGCAGAGACGTGACCACCGACAAGCCATGGCATCCCATCGCGGCAAACGACGCGAGATCTGCCTGGATGCCAATCGCACCGATCGGGTCGGCCACACCGAAAGTCAGAATCAGGGGGGGAGTTTGGTTTTGCACGGTTGCTGGATTAAGATACTCGACTTTGCATTTTACTTGATTGAAGGGCAGCGACTGTGGGTAATAACGAAGCATCGAACCAGGACTTCAAGACCTGGATGTGTCTGATTTGTGGCTGGGTATACGATGAAGCTGCCGGTTTGCCGGAAGAGGGGATTGCGCCAGGTACTCGCTGGGAAGATGTGCCTATGAATTGGACGTGCCCCGAATGCGGCGCGCGCAAGGAAGATTTCGAGATGGTGGCGATTTAATCCGCTGTCGCAAGTAGGGATATTTTTTTCCTTATAGAATTTTATGCTTCTGTAATTCCATTAAATTCGCAGAAAAACCACGGTAACCAAAAGTTAAAGCAGGGGCTTGTTCTAAAGCATCTTGCTTTTTGTCACAATTGGACCGTATATTGGACGCACGCTTAATGGGATTACGTTTATGACAACAACTCCGGAAAGCACCGGCCTCAAGATCATGGTGATCGACGATAGCAGCACGATTCGTCGTTCCGCCGAAATCTTTCTGGGGCAAGCAGGCTATCAGGTGGTTCTGGCCGACGACGGATTCGATGCCTTGGCCAAGATGAATGACCACCGGCCGGCATTGATTTTTTGCGACATCCTGATGCCGCGACTCGACGGCTATCAGACATGTGCGCTGATCAAGAAAAGCGCGAAATTCCACTCTACGCCGGTCGTGATGCTGTCCTCCAAGGATGGCCTGTTTGACCGTGCGCGTGGCGCAATGGTCGGTTCCGACGCTTATCTCACGAAGCCGTTTACGAAGGACAGTCTGCTCAAGACGGTACGGGAGCACACCGCTCCGGTTCTCAAGTAATTTTCTGAATTAAAAGGTTCAAGATGCCCATACAAAAAATTCTTGTGGTGGATGATTCTCCGACGGAACGTTATTTCCTGACGGACATTTTGGTGAAGAACGGATTCTCCGTATCTACCGCTGAAAGCGGCGAAGAGGCCCTGCTCAAAGTAAAGGCGGACAAGCCGCAACTGATCCTGATGGACGTGGTGATGCCCGGGCAAAACGGCTTCCAGATCACGCGTGCGATCGCACGTGATCCCGAGACACAGGATGTGCCGATCATCATCTGCACCAGCAAGGATCAGGAAACCGACCGCATCTGGGGCTTACGCCAGGGTGCACGTGACTACATCGTCAAGCCGGTCGATCCCCAGGAACTGCTGTCGAAGATCGCGGCGCTCGGCTAAGCATCTTTCATGAGCTATCCCACTCCGGAACGCATGCCTGCAGGCGCCCTGAAAGAAGTGGATTCCGGCGCGCGCCGGACGCGCCTGCGGGAATTCCAGTCGCAGCTGGTGGAGCGCATGCAGGCGGCCCGCAGTGGTGCGCTGCCGCAGGCCAGTCAGCTTGGCGTGATGATTGGTCAGAACCGCTGGCTGCTCAATCTCCAGGAAGCAGGGGAGATCGTGTCGGTCGGTGTGATCACCAAGGTTCCCCTGACGCAGGACTGGTTTCTCGGCCTGGCCAATATCCGGGGCAATCTGATCAGCGTGATCGACCTGGCGCATTTCTGCGGCCAGCCGCAGACACCGATTGACAAGGAGAGCCGGATTGTTGCATTTGCTCCGGGCCTGTCCTTCAACTGTGGACTTCTGGTTTCCCGCGTGATGGGGCTGCGCAATATCGCGGAGATGCAGGCTCAGCAAGGCGCGGGCGAAGGCGATTCGCCGTGGGCCGTGCAGCGATATCTCGATCGCGAATCCCAGATCTGGACCGAACTCAATCTATCTTTAATAGTGCAAGACCCGCGATTTCTGCATATCGGTTTATGAGTGTCCGGCCGCATGGCCGTGCTCGCTATAAAGGCAGAATTACAAGGAGACTCGTAATGGCGTTAAAACTACCGTTCTTTTCCAAGGGTAACCAGGAAGCAGCAACCGCAGAGGCCGCCTCGGAAACAGCGCAGGCCGCTGCAGCATCAGCTTCCATCGATCCGGTTGCCGCAGCAGCGCCCGAACGCAATCTGAATGCGACATTTATCGGCGATGCCTTGCAGAAGAGCGGCGACATTCGCCTGCCGCTGATCGGAAACCTGCCATTGCAGCAGCAGGTGCGCGTCCTGCTGATGGGACTGGGCGCTTCGGTTGTGCTTGGTGCCGCGGCTGTATGGCTCAACTCCAATCACTCCATTCTTGCCTCCACGCAGACGCAGATCGCCGGTGACGCGCTGATGCACTCGCAGCGTATCGGTAAAGCTGCGCCGAACGCGATTCAGGGCAATCCCGAGGCGTTCAAGCAACTGGAAGAAAGCCGCAAGGAATTCAACAGCGACTTGAAGGTGCTGTCGCAGGGCGGCGACTATCAGGGACGCCAGATCGATGCGCCGGACGCCGAGATGGAAGCGATGCTGAAGGACGTCCAGAAAGTCTGGGCGGAGTCGGACAAGGCGGCGGAAACCATCCTGAAGCTGAAAAAGGAATTGACCGGTTTTGGCGCCACGCTGGAGAAATTGAATGAACTGTCTCCGATTCTGCTCGAACTAACGGAGCAGATCGCGACGCTGAAGGCGCAGGGCGGCGCCACACCGCGCGAGATTTCCGCCGCCGGCCAGCTGGTGATGCTGACCCAGCGTCTCGGCCGCAGCGCGAACGAATTCCTGACCTCCGAAGGCGTGAACCCGGAAACCGCGTTCTTGCTGGGTAAGGATACCAATACCTTCCGCGACATTACCGAGGGCTTCCTGAACGGCAGTGACGTTCTGCGCCTGACGGCCACGAAGGATCAGGACACGCGCGACAAGCTGACTGAGTTGCAGGGCGTGTTCGCCGAATATCAGGCATCGGTGGCGACGATTCTCGGCAACCTGCAAAACTTCATCGCGGCGAAGCAATCGGAACAGCTGGTCTTCGCCGAAAACGAAACCCTGAAGGCGCGCCTGACGGCACTGCAAAAGACCTACCGCGCCGAGGAAGACTCGCAGCACTGGTCGTTCTGGATGATGGTGGCCAGCGCGCTGACAGCACTGATCGCCGCGCTCGGGATCGCGATGGTGCTGCTGCAGGACAGCCGCAACCGCACCAAGGAAGCGGACCAGCGACGCCAGGAAGCGGAAGAGCAGCGCCTGCAGGCGCTCAAGCAGGAAGAGGAAGCCAAGCGTGCCAACGACCAGAACCAGGCCGCGATTCTGCGCCTGATGAACGAATTGCAGGAAGTTGCGGACGGCGACTTGACGGTGCAGGCGACTGTGTCCGAAGACATTACCGGCGCGATCGCCGACTCGGTGAATTACACCGTGGAAGAACTGCGCGGCCTGGTCGGCCGCGTGACGAACACCGCCGAACAGGTTACTTCGGCATCGAACCAGGCGCAGAACATCTCGAATGAGCTGCTGGTGGCATCCCAGAAGCAGTCGCGCGAAATTCAGGAAACGGGCCAGGCGGTGCTGGAGATGGCGGCGCAGATTACCGACGTATCGAAATCCGCAAACGAATCCGCCGAGGTGGCGCGGCATTCGGTGTCGGCGGCGGAGCAGGGCGCGCGCGCGGTGGAAGATGCAATCAAGGGCATGAACGAAATCCGCGAGCAGATCCAGGAAACCTCGAAGCGGATCAAGCGTCTCGGCGAATCCTCGCAGGAGATCGGCGAAATCACCGAACTGATTTCCGACATTACCGAACAGACCAACGTGCTGGCGCTGAATGCGGCGATCCAGGCGGCGTCCGCCGGCGAAGCGGGCCGCGGCTTCTCGGTGGTTGCGGAAGAAGTGCAGCGCCTGGCGGAACGTTCCGGCGAGGCGACCAAGCAGATTGGCGCGCTGGTACGCACGATTCAGACCGATACGCACGATGCGGTCGCCGCTATGGAAAAATCGACGCAGGGTGTGGTCGAGGGTGCCAAGCTGTCCGACGCGGCGGGTGCTGCGCTGGCAGAGATTCGCAGCGTGTCGAACCGTCTTGCGGACCTGATTCAGAGCATTTCCGCCGCCACCGAACAGCAGGCGACTTCCGCCAACGGCGTGGCGCAAAACATCCAGAACATCCTGACGGTGACCGAGCAGACGCAGCAGGGTACCCAGCAGACCGCGCAATCGATTCGCGAACTGTCGAAACTGGCCGAAGAGCTCAAGAATTCGGTGTCGCGCTTCCGCGTGGCGGCCTGATTTTTGAATCGTTGCCGGTCACCAGCCAGAGGTACATTAGTGATAGCCGGCGGCGCACCGTTCATCCGGCGCGCTGCCTTTGACCCCGCGAGGCAGTCATGACCACCCCTTCTTCCGCCTTACCGCAGGGCGCCCGGGACAACTTCGACACCGGGCCGTTGTCCTGGGTGATGGGTGAAATCCGCGAAGCGCTCAACCGTTCCAAGGCCGCGATCCAGGAAGCCGTCTCCCAGGATGCGGAGGCGCAATCCACCTCGATGCATCATGCGAAGAGCTACCTGCACCAGGCACATGGCGCATTGCAGAT
>JAEZVM010000242.1 GCA_023420795.1 Pseudomonadota bacterium | reverse complement strand
GCGGCGGCGGCGAGGTGTTTGCCGGCGGGTTCATCGAACGCTTCGTTTCGCACATTCTGTATCCGGAAAACCTGACACTGGAATTGCGCTATCTGCTCGGCCTCTTGCTGATCGCTGTGAATCTTGCGATATACGGCTATGTGCTGGCGGCCCGTTCACGCTCCGCAACGAACAGACGTTGAACACGACCTGAATGCGCTCAGGCTGCCAGGTGTTTTGCCTGGCGTTGCGGCAGTGGCGTTTCGTTTTTTCCTTCCGCGGTTTTCGCCTTATGCAGCCGGTGCGCATGCCCCGCATAGTCGCTTTCGATCAGTGCAGCAACCTCACCCGCATCATGCCCGCGGCTGCGCAGCCATTGTCCAACCAGCGCGGCGAGGCGATCCAGTGCGATGCGATGTGTCGCATCGGTCTGCGAATACAGCCAGTCGGACAATGCCATGAAGTTGTCAAACGGCGCATCACCCAGAATGACCGGCAGCGTGCGCGCGAAGCGTCCGGAATTGGCGATCATGTCCCAGTAGCGCGCGAAGCGCACCAGCCGCTGCATCGTCGCAAAGTCGATGCGGTCGTTGGCTAGGATCGTGTACGGCGCGTACGGATCGAACACCATGCCGTAGGCTTCGGTATGGCGGATCACCGGCGTGCCGCGCAGGCGCTTGAGGATGCCGAACTGGATTTCATGCGGCCCGATCCCGACCAGCTTGTCGAAGCCGCGCGCGAAACTGTCGATATCTTCGCCCGGCAGGCCGGCGATCAGATCGACATGAAGATGCGCATGAGATTCTTCGCATAGCCAGCGCAGGTTGTCGGCGGCCTTTTCATTGTTCTGCTTGCGGCTGATGGTCGCCTGCACTTCAGGATTGAAGCTCTGGATGCCGATTTCGAGCTGCAGCGTGCCGGGCGGGAATTTGCGGATCGCTTCCTTCAAGGCGTCGGGCAGATGATCCGGTACGACCTCGAAATGCGCGAACACCGGATCGTCCGGTGCGGCCGCAATCTTGTCGAGGAAGAACTGCATGATGCACAGGCTCGACTTGATGTTGAGGTTGAAGGTGCGATCGACAAACTTGAACAGGCGTGCACCGCGCGCATGCAGCGACTCCAGCTCCTCCATGAACAGATCGAGGTCGAACGGCCACGCGGTCTTGTCCAGCGACGACAGGCAGAACTCGCACTTGAACGGACAGCCACGCGAGGCTTCTACATACAGCGTGCGATGCGCGATGTCCTTGTCGCTGTAATACGCATACGGCAGCCGAATTTCGGAGAGCGGCGGCTGCATGCCGGGATGGATCTTCATCAGCGGCTTCGGCCCGTCGATTATCTGCCGGCACAACTGCGCGAAAGTGACATCGCCCCAGCCGGTGACGACATAATCGGCAAGCTGCACGCAGCGCTGCTCTTCGGACTCATGCGACACCTCCGGCCCGCCGAGCACGATCGTCACCTGCGGCGCGATACGCTTGAGCAAGGCGACCACGCGCGTGATCTCTTCCGTGTTCCAGATATACACGCCAAGTCCGATGATGCGCGGCTTGTATGCCAGCAATTGCTCAACCACGTCGGAGGTCTTTGCTCCGATCACGAATTCATGCAGCCGCGTTTCCTCTTGCAACTCTCCCATGTTGGCGAGCAGATAGCGCAAGCCGAGCGATGCATGGGTGTAGCGAGCGTTGATGGTAGCAAGAAGGATGGTCATTGGAGCGGCACGCAGTACGGTAGTCCGTCATTTTACGCCGCGCATCGCAAGGTCCGGGGCATAAAAAAACCGCCTCAGAGAGGCGGTTGATATCGGTGTCGGCATGTTGTCAGAATTCTTCCCACTCGTCGCCGGTCGTTGCCTTCGCAAGCGTTGTCCGCTTCGGCGGATGCTGCTTTTTGGGCAGCGCCATCTTCGGGCGAGTGTTATGGCTAGGAAGCGGTGCCGCTGCCTGCATGCCGCCGACCTTGAATACGCCGACGACTTCCGCCAGCTTGCCCGCCTGTACCTGCATCGCTTCCGATGCTGCCGCCGCCTCTTCCACCAGCGCCGCATTCTGCTGCGTCACCTGATCCATCTGCGTGATCGCCTGGTTGATCTGCTCGATGCCCGCTGTCTGCTCGGCGCTGGCGGCGCTGATCTCGGCCATGATGTCGGTGACGCGTTTCACGCTCTCGACAATCTCTTCCATCGTCGCACCGGCCTGGTCTACCAGCTTCGCGCCGGTATCGACCTTTTCCACCGAGTTGTCGATCAGCGTCTTGATTTCCTTCGCGGCACTGGCCGAGCGCTGCGCCAGGCTGCGCACTTCGGAGGCGACCACCGCGAAACCGCGTCCCTGCTCACCGGCGCGTGCTGCTTCGACTGCTGCATTCAGCGCGAGGATATTGGTCTGGAAGGCGATGCCGTCGATGACGGCGATGATATCGACGATTTTCTTCGACGAATCGTTGATCGCGCCCATCGTCTCGACTACCTGCGCGACCACTTCGCCCCCCTTGCCGGCGACCTCGGATGCCGAAGTCGCAAGCTGGTTAGCCTGGCGCGCATTGTCGGCGTTCTGCTTCACCGTCGAGGTCAGTTCTTCCATCGACGACGCGGTTTCTTCCAGCGAGCTGGCCTGTTCCTCGGTCCGCGAGGACAGATCCTGGTTGCCGGCGGCGATCTGGCCGGAGGCGGTAGCAATGGTATCCGTGCCCTGCCTTACCTGCGCGACAATGCCGGCAAGGTTGTCGCGCATGATGCGCATTGCGTGCAGCATGCTTGAACGGTCGTCCGGCCGGGTGTTGACCTCCACCATAAGATCGCCGTCTGCAATGCGCGAAGCAATGGCAGCCGCGTAGTCCGGCTCCCCGCCGAGCTGTCTGAGCAGGCCCCGGGTGATTGCAAAGCCAATGCCGGCAGACAGCAGCATTGCTGCTACACCGAGCGCGATCATCAGCATGCGTGCCTGCACAAAGTTTTCATGCGCATCCTTGCCGGAGGCTTCGATCAGTTCCACCTGGAACCGGATCATCTCGCCTAGCGCTTCCTTGTAGCTTTTCAGGATGGGACGCAGTTCATTTGCCAGGAAAGTGCGTGCTTCCTGCGCATTTTCTGCATTGATCAATGCAATGAGCTTTTCCTGGCCGGCGATGTACCGTGTGCGCGCATCCTGTACCTGCCGCAGCAGTTCCTTGCCTCGTGGGAGCGTGATGATCCTCTCCAACTGCGTAATGTCGTTCGCAATGAGCTTCCTGGCGTCTTCGATCTCGCCAACCTGTTTCTGCCGATCTTCAGGGCTGTCAGAGAGCATCATATTGCGCAGCGCAATCGCAATGCGGTCCGTCTGCGCCATGATCCTGCTGGATAACTCGATTTTCGGCCAGCGGTCCTGAATGATGGAGGATGTACCGTCATCCAGCGTGGAAAGCTTGCTGATGCCTATGCCAACCACAATCCACAACAGGATGCAGACGCTGGCGAAACTAAGGGCAAGGCGCGTACCGACTTTCATTTGGGCGAAACTCATATTTTTCTCTTGATAAATTACTCTGGCGTAAAGCGGGACGCTGTCTATTGCTATTCCGATAAAGCCAGAACAGCGATCAATCAAAATTAAATTGATTTGGATCAATATTGCAGCGCCCTTCCTTGCTTTCGCAAGCGATATTTCACATTCCCTTAAGAGCGATGCGGTTTTCCAACATCACCCTCGCCTACATACGGTCCACTCGCGAAGGGAACCAAACCGTTACACGCCTGCCTACTTTTCCACTCCATCCGTACTGCGTCGCAGGATGCATCCCCCTTACTCTCTATGCATGGCAAGCAATGAACAGGACTTCAGAGAAACGCAGCCGTCCCCGCGTGGCCTTGGTGCTGCAAGGCGGCGGCGCACTCGGCGCATATCAGGCTGGCGTCTATCAGGCGATGCACGAGCACGGCCTTACGCCGGATTGGGTAGTCGGCACTTCCATCGGCGCCATCAATGCCGTGCTCATCGCTGGCAATGACCGGCGCACACGGTTGGAGCGGCTGAGAACATTCTGGGACGAGATCGCACATCGCGATCTGCTCGACATGCGCCAGGTGCATGACGAGGCGCGGCGCTTCAACATCATGCTGACCACCTGTGATTCGGTCACGAAAGGCGTGCATGGCTTTTACGCACCACGCTGGCTCAGCCCGTTTTTCGGCGGCTGGACAGTGCCTGCGGAATCGGCCAGCTTTTACGATACCCGCGCGCTGGAAGATACGCTCACACGCCTGGTGGATCTGCGTTGCCTGAACGAGACCAGCGGCATCCGGATGACAGTCAGCGCGATCAGAGTGACCTGCGGGCGACTGGAGAATTTCGATACCGCACGTCAGACCGTGGGGATCAAGCACGTGATGGCAAGCGGTGCGCTGCCACCAGGCTTTCCACCGGTGCGCATCGACGGCGAGCTGTACTGGGATGGCGGACTGTATTCGAACACACCGCTGGAGACGGTACTGATCGATGAACCGCGCGTTGATACGATCTGCTTCATGGTCGATCTGTGGAGCGCGGAAGGGCCCGAGCCGCAATCGCTGGAACAGGTGCACACGCGCCAGAAGGAAGTGATGTATGCGTCGCGTTCACGGCGCCATATCGACGCTTACCTGCGCGGGCACAAGCTGCGGCGCATGGTGCGCATGCTGCGCGAAAAGGTGCCAGACGAATTGCTCGACGAGGATGAGCGCCGTGAAATCGACAAGGTCGGTGCTGACACCACCATGCATATCGTGCGACTCGCCTATGCCGGGCGCGACTGGCAGATGGCATCCAAGGACATCAATTTTTCCAGGGGCTCGATCGAATGGCGCTGGGAACAGGGCTACAAGGATGCGCTGCGCGCGATCGAGCACTCTGCCTGGCTGGGTGACGCGCCAGAGGGCGCCGGCGTGCTGGTGCATGAACTGTCGCCAGCGGAAATTGACCGGCCGGCGACGGCTTAGCGGGCGGTTGAGAGACTATGGCATCGAAATACGTGCTCTGTCATCCCGAGTGGAGCGAGGGATCTCAAGCGTGATCCTTGCGCGATCGGCTGAGATCTCTCGCTGTGCTCGGGATGACAAGGGTGGTTTTTTGACGCGGTAGCATTAGCGCGGCCTCAGCGCTTGCGCGCAAGCGTCAACCCGTCCCCGAGCGGCAGCAACGACAGGTCGATGCGCTCGTCGCTTCGCAGTTTCCGGTTGAATGCCTGGATCGCAGCAGTATCCTCATCTTCCGCGGCGCGGAGCACCTGCCCCTTCCACAGGACGTTGTCCACCGCTATCAGGCCGCCTTTTCGCAGCAGGCTCAGGCAGCGCTCGTAATAGGCGTCGTAACCGGTCTTGTCGGCATCGATAAACGCGAAATCGAAGCCGCCCGCCTGCCCTTGCTCAAGCAGGCCATCGAGCGTGTCGAGCGCCGATGCGATGCGCAGGTCGATCTTGTGCGCGACGCCGGCCTTTTCCCAGTAGGGTTTCGCGACATCGGTATATTCGACGCTGATGTCGCAGCCGATCACGCGTCCGTCTTCCGGCAGCGCCAGAGCCACCGCAAGCGCGCTGTAGCCGGTGAACACGCCGACCTCGATGGTGCGGCGTGCGTCCAGCAGCCGTACCAGCAAGGCCATGAACTGGCCTTGTTCCGGCGCAATCTGCATGCTGGCCCTCGGATGGTCGCGTGTTGCAGCGCGCAGTTCCGCCAGCACCGGATGTTCACGCAGTGAGGCATCAAGGAGATATTGATACAGCGGGTCGTCAAGATTGAGAGTACGGTTCGTCATGAACGATATTCCTCTGGAAAAGGCAGGGCTGTCCGAACTCGCTCCCTGCATATGCATCTAATGTTCTTTCCGGCATTGTTGCCGCTGTCGAAGAATAGCAGCAAGTATTGGCAAAGGAAGAGCAGTGGACTTTCGGGCAGTATCAACGCAAACTTGGCCTGCCGCCTTGATCGTGAACGATACGCCTGTATTCTTTGCGGGCGGCGCGGCAACCATCATTTGATTGCATGAAAACCATACGCATCGGACTGATCTCGGACACCCACGGCCTGCTGCGACCGGAGGCGCGCATCGCGCTGGCCGGCGTCGATCGCATCATTCATGCGGGCGACATTTGCGATGCGAACGTGCTGCGCGAGCTGGAGCAGATCGCGCCGGTAATCGCGGTACGTGGCAACAACGACCGCGGCGCATGGGCCGATGTGTTGAATGAGGAAGAAACGCTGGAGATCGGCGACGTGCGGATTCACGTGCTGCACGACCTGCATGAGCTGGCGCCAGAGCCGCGCGGCGCGGGCATCGATGTCGTCGTTACCGGTCATTCGCACCGGCCTTCGGTAAAGAAGGAAGGCGGCGTGCTGTATGTGAATCCCGGCAGCGCCGGCCCGCGCCGGTTCCGGTTGCCGATTTCAGTCGGCTTCCTGGAAATCGTCGATGGCATGCCGCGCGCGCAAGTGCAGATGCTGGAGGTGGACTGAGTTAGTAGGTCTGCGGCCCTGCCTGCGTGCCACCATGCGCTTCGGCGCCGACCATGCTAAGCGCCACCGCTTCCGCCACCTTGATGCCATCGACGCCGGCCGACAGGATTCCGCCTGCGTAGCCCGCACCTTCGCCGGCGGGGAACAGCCCCTTGACGTTCATACTCTGGAAATTGTCCTGCCGCTTGATGCGCACCGGCGACGAGGTGCGCGTCTCGACGCCGGTCAGCACCGCGTCGTGCATCGCATAGCCCTTGATCTGCCGGTCAAACGCCGGCAGCGCTTCGCGGATTGCTTCGATCGCATAGTCGGGCAACGACGGCGCAAGATCGGTCAGATGCACGCCCGGCTTGTAGGACGGCTGCACCGAGCCGAATTCCTTCGACGGCCGGCCCTTGATGAAGTCACCAACGAGCTGGCCCGGCGCATCATAGTTTTCTCCGCCGAGTAGATACGCACGCGACTCCAGCTCGCGCTGGAAGTCGATGCCGGCCAATGGGTGATCCGGGTAATCCGCCGGCGTGATGCCAACCACGATGCCGCTGTTGGCATTGCGCTCGTTGCGCGAATACTGGCTCATGCCGTTGGTAACCACACGCTGCGGCTCGGACGTCGCGGCAACGACGGTGCCGCCGGGGCACATGCAGAAGCTGTATACCGCGCGGCCGTTCTTTGCATGATGTACCAGCTTGTAATCGGCCGCGCCCAGCAGCGGATGGCCGGCAAACTTGCCGAAGCGCGCGCGATCGATCAGCGACTGCGGATGCTCGATGCGGAAGCCGATCGAAAACGGCTTGGCTTCGACATACACGCCGCGGTCGTACAGCATCTGGAACGTGTCGCGCGCGCTATGGCCGACGGCCAGCACCACATGTTCGGTCGCAATGCGCTCGCCGCCCTCCAGCACCACGCCGCGAATCTGGCCGTTGTCGATGTCGAGATCGGTCACTTTTGCCTGAAAGCGGAATTCGCCACCGAGCGACTCGATGGTTTCGCGCATCGCCTCCACCATCTTCACCAGACGGAAGGTGCCGATGTGCGGCTTGCTCACATACAGGATTTCTTCCGGTGCGTAGTGCTTCACGAATTCGGTCAGTACCTTGCGACCGTAATGTTTCGGGTCCTTGATGCCGCTGTGCAGCTTGCCGTCGGAAAAAGTGCCGGCGCCGCCTTCGCCGAACTGCACGTTCGACTCCGGGTCCAGCTCCCGCTTGCGCCACAGACCCCAGGTATCCTTCGTGCGTTCACGCACCACCTTGCCGCGCTCCAGAACGATCGGGCGAAATCCCATCTGCGCGAGCAGCAACGCGGCGAAGATGCCGCAGGGGCCGAAGCCGATCACCACCGGGCGCTTCTGCTGGTCGCCCGCCGCCCTGGCGACGAACTTGTAGTTGGTATCTGGCGCGATGCCGACATGCGGCACGCCCTTGAAACGCGCCAGCACCGCCTCTTCGTTCCTCACCTCCACATCGAGCGTATATACCAGCATGATCGCGCTGCGCCGGCGCGCATCATAGCCGCGCCGAAACACGGTATAGCCGGTCAGCTCATCGGTGGCGATTCCCAACCGGGCTAGGATGGCGGCCGGCAGGTCGGATTCGGGATGGTCGAGCGGGAGTTGTACGTCTGTCAGGCGCAGCATGTGCGGGATTCCGGATGAAGTCTTGCGGGGGCCGCGGCAGGATGTGCAAAGAAGCGGCAGCGCGCTATTTTACTCCACGCGGCATCTGTGCCTGCGGCATTTTCCGGGCAGCGCGGCGCAGGATATTTTTTCGCCCGGTAGCGTCAAACAAGCACGTCAAGGCCATCACTCACGGAAGGAAGATGCCATGGAAATCCAGTCTCAAGCAAACGAAAGCATGGAAAAGGTCGCGGAACTGGTCAAGGAAATCCGCTTCGCCATGATGACCACGCAGGAACATGACGGCACCTTGCACAGCCGTCCAATGACGACGCTGCAGATGGATGAGGACGGTTGCCTGTGGTTCTTCACCAATCAGCATTCCTTCATGGTGGATGACATCCAGGAACAGGCGCATGTGAATCTCGCGTATGCGCGCACCGACAAGCAGGATTACCTGTCGATTGCGGGCAGCGCGGAAGTCGTGCGCGACCGGGAAAAGATGCAGGCGCTGTGGACCGCCTGGATCAAGCCCTGGTTCCGGGAAGGGTTGGACGATCCCGACCTCGCGCTACTGAAGGTGCGCGTCGATACCGCCGATTACTGGGAAGCGCCGGGCAGCGCAGTCAAGCGGCTGTATGGGTTGGCAAAAGGCGTCTTGACCGGCAATACGGATGCGCTCGGCGGCCATGGCCGCGCGGTCAATCCCCACTGAAGATGAGCGCCGCGCGGGCAGGTGCGGCCTGCCCGCAGCTTCATGTGCTACGAAAGCGGTCGCACAGCGCCCTTACCTGATCGTGGTTTTGCAGCACACCCTGATACTGCCGCTCCACCAGGCTGCGCACCTCCACCGGCAGGTTCCTTTCCAGCGCACGCCGGTAGCTGGAAACCGCGAAATCCTCGCCACGTTCACACTCCTTCAGCACCGCCTTGTCGTCCTTGCCGGTAACCAGCGATTTCACGTCGATCCAGCGCCGGTGTATGGCGCCGCCGAGCCCGCCGCTGGTTTCCGGATCACCGCCATAGGCTCGCACCATATCCTGCAGTTCGATTACCGCAGCGGCGCAGCGCTGGGCCCGGGTCGTGAAAAAGGTTTTGAGCTGGGGATCGCTCGCATCCTCTGCACAAGTCCTGAAGCCTTCCTCGCCATCCTTGCTGGTTTCGATCAGGTCGTTCAGGGTTGAGATCACTTCATCGCTATCCATCATCGCTCCATCAGGAAAGCAGGGTCACGCACCGGGCCCGAGGTCGCATTACTTGCCGGTGCTGCTACTGTCGGACGACCCGGAGGTGCCAGAAGAGCCAGAAGTACCAGACGCGCCGGAGCTGTCGCTACTGCCGGAAGTGCCCGAGCTGCCGCCGCTGCTGCCAGATGAACCGGACGATCCGGATGTTCC
>JAEZVM010000137.1 GCA_023420795.1 Pseudomonadota bacterium | reverse complement strand
GGCAAGGCATTCGAGAGCGTCGAAAAGATCGTCGATCTCAACCTGAACGTCGCGAAGGCCTCTCTGGAGGATTCGTCGATCACCGCCAAGCAGCTGCTGTCCGCGAAGGATCCGCAGGAATTCTTTTCGCTGACCGCCGCGCAGGCGCAGCCAGCCGCAGCCAAGGCGATTGCTTATGGACGCCATCTGGCTGGCATTGCCACCAGCGCCCAGGCGGAACTCACCCGTGCTGCCGAAGAACAGATTGCGGAAAGCGGACGCAAGGTCTCCGCGCTGGTGGACGATGTGTCGAAGAATGCGCCGGCCGGCTCCGAAAACGTGATCGCGATCGTCAAGTCTGCGATCGGTAATGCGAACGCCGGCTACGAGCAGTTCAGCCGCACCACCAAGCAGGCTGTGGAAGTCATGGAAGCCAACATGAATTCCGCCGTCAACCAGTTCTCGCAAGCAGCCGACAGAACCTCCAACCGCGCACGCAAGTAATTTCGCACACCGGATGTGACACGGGCCGCAATATGCGGCCCGTTCTTTTTTCGGCAGACGATTGTCGGCTCAGAGATGAGTCACCCAGTAGGTGGCTGCGAGCGTGGCGACAACCAGAAGCAGATATGAAATCGTGCGTAACCTCTCCATCGTTCCCGTCCATATAGTGTCAAACTATTAACTCTACACGGAGAACGCCCCTGCCTCTTGAGACGAAGCAAGGCAAGACTGCCTTGATTTTCATCAACAGAAAAATTCCTTTAAAAATCAACTCAGTACAGACTTGATTTCCGCTTATCCACAGGTTTAGCCACAATAGATGTGAGTAAGCTTCCGGCTCAAAAACCCGGCGGCACAAGCACTGTTTCGTGATGAGCGGAGACCCGGTCGAAGCGCAAAAGCACCGCCCTGGCTTTCGGCGGCACGACAGCGACTTCATGATGTTCACCGGCAAAGGCTTTCACCGCCTCGAGCGAATCGAACCACATCAGGGTGGTGAACTCGATCTCGCCCTCCGTTTGCCGACGCAGCAGGGAAATGCCGCGATAGCCCGCGAGCCCCCGGCTCTCGATCGCCGGAAAGATTTCATTCAACAGCAATTCCTGATAGACGAACGCGTTTTGCACGGTGGTCCAGCCGCGCCAGATGCGTGTGATCATCGAAAATTTTCCTTAGGGCTACGCAGCCGGAGCCGGACTGCAGAGGACGACTGCCATCATCAGAGCGGCTTGCTCCGCTCATGGTTCATTCGGAATCGCGCGCAATCGCGTTGATGCGCAGCGTCTTCATGCGCAGGATGAAAATTGTCACGCCGATGCCGATCGCTGCAAGCATGAACTTGAGCAGCAGCGGGCGCACCGTGTACATCGAATAGCCGATCGAGCCCCACAGCAATACCAGGGTAATGATCTTCCCCTTGAGCGGCATGCCCTTCTTGTCTTCGATATTGCGCAGGTATTCGCCGAACAGCCGGTTGTTCAGCAGCCAGCGATGCAGGCGCTCCGAACCTCGCACGAAACAGGCGGAAGCCAGCAGCAGGAAGGGCGTGGTGGGCAGCAGTGGCAGGAAGATGCCAAGAATCGCGAGCAGAACCGCGATGCTCCCGACCACATTCAGCAAGATTCGGATCGACGCCGCCCTCATCTTCTCCCCCGTCGACTATATCAGCCGCGCGGATGATGATCCGCATGCAGCTTCTTCAGGCGCTCGCGCGCGACATGCGTATAAATCTGCGTGGTCGAGATATCCGCATGCCCGAGCAGCAACTGGACGACTCGCAGATCCGCTCCATGATTCAGCAGATGCGTGGCGAAGGCATGACGCAGGGTATGCGGCGACAGCGGCGCATTGATGTCGGCCGTGCGCGCATGCTTCTTGATCAGCGTCCAGAACATCTGGCGCGTCATCGCACCGCCGCGCGCGGTGACGAACAGCGCATCGTCGATCTGGCCGTTCAGGATCATCGGCCGCGCGTCCTTCAGATACCGCTCGATCCATGCGCGCGCTTCTTCGCCGAACGGCACGAGCCGTGTCTTGCTGCCTTTGCCGGTAATGCGCAGCACGCCCTCGTTCATGCCAAGCTCAACCGATTTCAACAGCACCAGCTCCGACACGCGCAGGCCGCTGGCATACATCAGTTCCAGCATGGTGCGGTCGCGCAGGCCGAGCGGTGTATCGACATCGGGCGCGGCGAGCAGCGCCTCAACCTGCGCTTCGGACAGGGTCTTCGGCGAACGCGGCGGCTGCTTCGCCGTTTTCATCTTCAGACAGGGATCGACGCTGATCCTGTTCTGCCGCAGCGCAAGCTGGTAGAAGCGCTTCAGTGCAGCAAGGCGGCGATTGGCGGAAGTCGGTTTGGTTTCTTCATGCCGCGCGGCGAAATAGGCATTGAGGTCGGCGGCTTGCGCCTCGTACAGCGTCTTGCCGCATTTGGTATCCAGCCAGACGGCAAAGAGAGTCAGGTCGCGCCGGTAGGCATCGAGCGAATTTTTCGCCAAGCCGTCTTCCAGCCACAGCGTGTCGCAGAACTCGTCGATCGCACCTTGGTCTCGCGCACCACGATCCGCCAGCACCTCCGTCATCGGTAACCCTCGACGCCCTCATGCGCCAGCAGCCAGCGCTTGACGGCGAGATGAAAGCCGGTCTCGTCATCGTGATTGGCAAAGCCGCCCAGCCCGCCGGTGGCGGTAACGCGATGGCACGGGATAACCAGAGGGAACCAGTTCGCGCCGCAAGCCTGTCCGACAGCACGCGGCGCCGACTGGATCAGTTTGGCGACCTGGCCATAGGTCAGGACATCGCCGAGCGGAATGGCAGAAATCACATCCCACACCCTGCGCTGGAAGGCGGTACCGACCTGTGCCAGCGGGAGATCGAAACGGAAATCCGGCTCGCGCAGATAGCGCTCGACCTGTCGCACTGCCTGTTCCGACAGCTTGTCCGCCGGCGCCTTCTCCTGGAAATGGCGCGGCAGATATACCAGTTCGCGGATCATGCCCGGCTCGCTGCGAACGCCGACCGCGCCGAACGGCGCTTCGACGACGGCTGAAAAAATCTGGCTACTTTGCATGGTATTCATGACGATCACGGCTGGAATTGTCCGATGCGCATCAGCGGCACATCGGTATTGCCAAATGAAAATCGGCGTACCCCGGTGACAGGGCACACCGATTGAAGAATACCACCGCGGGCAGCCGGAAGCGGCAATACCCGCAAGCCGGATGCTCTTATTCCTCGAACGCTTCCTCCCGCTTCTTGCGCAGCGACGGCGTCAGCACCACGGCCAGCGCAAGCACCGACAGCACCAGCATCGTCGCGCTGATCGGGCGCTGCAGGAAGACCATCGGATCACTGCGCGACAGCAGCAGCGCGCGGCGCAGATACTCTTCCATCATCGGACCGATGATAAAGCCCAGCAGCATCGGCGCCGGCTCCATTTCCAGCTTTGCGCAGATGTAGCCGAGCAGGCCGAACAACGCCATCAGGTACACGTCGAAATTGCTGTTGTTCAGGCTGAACACGCCGATCGCACAGAACATCAGGATCGCCGGATACAGGTAGTGGTACGGCACCATGATCATGCGCACCCACAAGCTGATCATCGGCAGGTTCAGCACCAGCAGGAACAGGTTGCCGATCCACATCGAGGCGATAATGCCCCAGAACAGCGCCGGTTGTTCCGTCATCACCGCCGGTCCCGGCTGGATGCCCTGGATGATCATCGCGCCGATCATCAGTGCCATCACCGGGTTGGACGGAATGCCGAGCGTGAGCATCGGAATGAACGAGGTCTGCGCGCCGGCGTTATTGGCCGACTCCGGCGCAGCCACGCCTTCGATCGCGCCCTTGCCGAACTCGGCCGAGTTCTTCGATACCTTCTTCTCGATCGAATAAGCAGCGAACGAGGCGAGCATCGCGCCGCCACCCGGCAGGATGCCGAGCGCGGAACCGAGCGTGGTACCGCGCAGAACCGGCGCGATGATGCGCTTCAGGTCGTTCTTGGTCGGCATCAGACCCTCGACCTTCTTCACCAGCAGCGAACGCGTTTCCTCATGCTCGAGGTTGCGGATGATTTCGCCAAGGCCGAACATGCCCATCGCGACGATCACGAAGTTGATGCCGTCCATCAGCTGCGGCAGGTCGAAGGTATAGCGCGGCGTGCCGGAGTTCACGTCGGTACCGACCAGACCCAGCAGCAGGCCGAGGATGATCATGCCGATCGCGCGCAGCAGCGAGCCGTGCGCCAGCACGACTGAAGCGACCAGGCCGAGCACCATCAGCGAGAAGTATTCCGCCGGACCGAAGTTCAGTGCCAGATCAGCCAGCGGCGGGGCGAACAGCGCGAGCAGCACGGTGGCGACAGTGCCAGCGAAGAAGGAGCCGATCGCCGCGGTCGCCAGCGCCTTGCCGGCGTTGCCCTTGCGCGCCATCTGATAACCGTCGATTGCAGTCACCACCGACGAGGATTCACCCGGCAGGTTGACCAGAATCGCAGTGGTGGAGCCGCCGTATTGCGCGCCGTAGTAAATACCGGCGAGCATGATCAGCGCGGAGACCGGCGGCAGCGAGAAGGTTGCCGGCAGCAGCATCGCGATGGTCGCGACCGGGCCGAGGCCGGGCAGCACGCCGACGGCGGTGCCGAAGAACACGCCCATCAGGCAGTACAGCAGATTGGTGACGGTAAAGGCGGTATCGAAGCCGAGCGCCAGGTTGCTGAGGATTTCCATCTTTATCTTTCCCTTAGAAGCCGAACCACGAGCCGAAGACCGGCATCGGCAGGCCAAGGCCCTTGACGAACACCAGCAGGCTGAACACCGTCAGCCCGGCAGCCAGCAGCACGGTGGGCAGCAAACGAAATTTGGCGCTCGCATAGGCACTGATCAGGACCATGACCGGAATCGCGATTGCCAGACCGGCGCCGCGCACCAGAAAGCCGAACAGCAGCACGGCGACCATGATCAGGACGATGTTCTTGATCGCGAATTTTTCAATCGGCGCGCCGCTACTGAACAACGAGCGCACGACCGAGATTGCACCGATCACGGCCAGCAGCACGCCGAGAACGGTCGGGAAATAGGCCGGCCCCATCCGGCCGGCCGTGCCCATCGAATAATCCTGGCCGATGACCACGGCAGCCACGCCGAAGAGAATGAAGATGACCCCGGACCAGAAGTCCTTCGGGTTGCGGATGAGTGAGGACAAAGCGAATCTCCTTGTGCTTTTTGTATTCGGCGGGACAGGTACTGGCCGACCCCATCCGGCGCCGCCAGTGCGGTACCCGGTTACGCGAAAGGCGGAGTTTGCACCCCGCCTTTCCGGTTACTGCAATATGTTGCTATCCGAGCGGACGGCTTAGTCAGCGAATACGCCGGCCTTCTTGATGATCGGCGCCCACTTGTCGATCTCGGCCTTCAGGAAGGCGCGGTGCGCTTCCGGCGTTGCACGGTTGTCCGCTACCGGTTCGGTGCCGAGTTCGGCGAAGCGCTGCTTGACGGTCGCATCCTTCAGCGCCACGCGCAACGCGCCGGACAGCGCATCGACTGCCTGCTTCGGCGTGCCCTTCGGCGCATACAGGCCGTGCCAGACGGCGACTTCGAAGTTAGGCAGGCCGGCTTCGTTCAGGGTCGGCACGTCAGGCAGCGACGGCACGCGGGTCTTGGTAGTCACGCCATAGACCTTGACCTTGCCGCTCTTGATCTGGCTGGTGGTGTTGGTGGTCTGGTCGCACATGAAATCCACCTGGCCGCCCAGCAGGTCGTTCATCGCCGGGCCGGTGCCCTTGTACGGCACGGTGGTCAGGTCGGTGTCGATCGCGCTCATGAACAGCATGCCGCACAGGTGGGAAGCGGAGCCGACGCCGGCGTTGGCGTAGGTCACCTTGTCCTTGTTGGCCTTGACGTAAGCGAGCAGTTCCTTGAAGTCCTTCGCCGGGAAGTCCTTGCGTGCGATGAAGGTCATCGGCACGTCCGTGATCAGGCCGATCGTTTCGAAGCCATCAGCGGCGTTGTAGGAAAGCTTGCGATACAGCGACGGCGCGGTGGACTGGCCGATGTGGTGCAGCAGCACCGTGTAGCCGTCCGGATCAGCCTTCGCCACGCGGGCGGCACCGATGGTGCCACCTGCACCGCCGACGTTCTCGACGATGACCTGCTGCTTCAAGGTCTTGCTCATCGACTGCGCAACCAGGCGCGCAACCGTGTCGGTCGGACCGCCGGCTGCGAACGGCACGATCATCGTGATGGTCTTGGTCGGGTAAGCGGACTGGGCATGGGCCACGGTGCTGGCAACCAGCGCAAGGCCGGCAACGAACCGCAGGGACTTGATGTTCATAAACTTCGCTCCTCTAGTAATTGATTTTTGAAGATACAAGGGACCATAACGCACTTCCAAGCCGCGAAGAAACTGCCTTCATTCGCTTGTCGGCTGGGCAAGGCAAGGCCTGGCTCCATGCGCATTATTGCTATCGACCCTCCCATTAACAATTGTGGAAAGCCGCAGTGCGCCGCCGCCAGTCTGACATGCAGGCTCGGTTGTGCGCAATGCGGAACGGCCACCGAACACAATCGGTGACGGCTCCGAATGCGAAAAAGCCGGCGAGAGCCGGCTTTTGTTATTGAACTTTCAATGCGTCGCTGCGACGCACAAGACAAGAGCTTGTCTATTT
>JAEZVM010000063.1 GCA_023420795.1 Pseudomonadota bacterium | reverse complement strand
CGTATTGTTCTCGATCACCGAATCCTGGATCGTGCGCAGCATGATGCCGTGGTCGGTATTGCCCCAAGCGATGTTGTTGCGTACCGTCAGGTTGCGCACTTCCATCAGCGCCAGGCCGCCGCGATTGAGGTAAGCCTCGTTGCCTTCCCACAGGCTGTGGTGGGTGTTCATGTAATGGGTGCCGTAGCGCAGGTTGTGGATGCGGTTGCCGCGAAAGACCACATTGCGCGACCAGTCGACATAGATGCCGTCGCGCGCATAGCTGATGTGGTTGTCGATGACCTGCGCGCGTTCGACGTTGTAGACCTGGATACCATTGCCGCGCGACGGCGACATTAGATCACGCCGGCCGGTGACGGTATTGCGTTCGATGTGCGCATCGTCGGAGCCTTCTAGCCAGATGCCGAACAGGTTGAACACGACATCGCAGTCCTGCACCACCGGACGGTCGGAATTGGGCTGGATATAAATCCCCGCATTCTGCGCAGTCTGGTCGATACCGCTGTCTCGCACGATGAAGCCCTGGATAGTCACGTCCGGGGCGCGCACGCGGATCACGTCGCCACTGAAATCTCCGCGTATCGTCGGCCGGTTGCGCCCCTTGAGTACGAGCGGCTTGTCGATCACCAGCCGCTCGGCATAGTCGCCGCGCTCAACCTCGATCGTGTCGCCGGGTACGGCCGCCGCAATCGCCGCTGCAATCGACTCGCCAGGCTTGACCGTCAGCACTGCGCTCCACGCGCACACCGGCATTGCCAGCATGGCCGCCAGCAACCACGTGCCGGCCGGCTTCGTCGCCGCTACGGCTTTTTGTTTCACCGTCATCCCGCCTTTCCGGCCAGTTCGGCCGTTTTCTCGGAGAGATTGCGACGCACGCTCTCCAGCGGAATGAAATATCCCTTCGCATCGATCGGCGTCAGCGGCAAGCCGTCGCGCTCGCGATGTTTGCGTTCTTTCACCAGCGGTGGGCACGCATGGTCGTCGTAGTACATCACCATGCAGTCCAGGCACAGCAGGCATTCCTTCTGGTCGATCTTGCCTTTGGCATCGATCGCATGCGAGCCGCAACCCGCCGCGCAGGCGTGGCAGGTTTCGCACTCGCTCTTGCGCTTCAGCCCAAACAACCGGAACTTCGTTGGAATCGCCAGACCCGCACCCAGTGGGCAGATGTACTTGCAGTACGGCCGCTCGCTGAGAATGGAGATCGCGAGGATCACGCCGACAAACAGCGCGAACGGCCACGAGCGGTTCCACACGCCGACCAGGAAGGTGGTCTTGAACGGCTCGACCTCGGCCAGCGTTTCCGCCAGCTCCATCGAGTAGAAGGATACCCCGAGCAGAGCAGCGAAGATCACGTATTTCAGCCACTTGAGCTTGTCATGCACGGCCATCGGCAGCAGATTTTGGAAGCGCTTCAAGCCAATCAGCTGGCCAAGCTTGAGCGCCAGATGCTGCAGCGACCCGAACGGGCAGATCCAGCCGCAGAACAGTCCCCTGCCCCAGACAAACATCGTGATGAAGATGAACCACCAGAAGATGAAGATGAACGGGTCCGACAGGAACAGCTCCCATTTCCACTGGTGGATCAGTGAGTGGAACCAGGTCATGATCTGCGTGATGCTCGGCTGCGCCTTCAGATAGAAGCCGATGAAGCCGACGCTGGCGATCCACAAGAGCGTGCGTGGGATCGAAATCCATGGCTTGTTCTTGCGGTTGGAGATGCGCGCCAGCTTGTCGCGCTGCGAGTAAAGCCCTGCGGTAGCGGCAAGGAGCAGCACGAAAAAGCCGATCTCGACCTTACGGCCCAGCCATGCCTTCTTCCACGGGGCGACCGGCCGCTCTACATGTGGATGGCCGCCTTCCAGATACCGTTCAGGCAACCAGTACTCCTGGTTGAAGCGGGTGAATACGCGCGCGCCGTTCTGGCCGATGGTTTTGTTCGCCAGGAAAGTCAGGTCCCAGGGCCACGCGGGATTGAAGTTGGTCGACCGGACAATGAAAATCCCGGTTTCCTTGAATTCCGGCACATCTGCCGGCTCCAGGTGATACAGGTTCTCATAGTCGAGGTCGCGGAAAGTGTACGAATCCGGGTCTTGCCGCACCTGGATACGGTCGTAGATGCCGCCGCGTACGAATCCCGAGCCCTTGAACGAGCCGGTGCCGTTGGCGACGACGAAAATCGCGTGTTCGCCCGGCTTCAGGTGACCCATCAGGCGCGCGTAGCCTGCTTCGCCGAGCACGCTCTTGCCGATGGACGGCGCGTTGAGATAACCGAAATACAGGTCGATATACGGCTTACCATTGCTTTCAACACCGACTTCTTCCGGCCGCACCTGCAGGTGCTGGACGCTGCCTTCCTTGAGCATCGCCGCCCAGTTCAGGCGCTCGTCAATCGGGGTGAATCGCGCTGCCGGCTTCGGCACGCTCTTGATGATGCCGACCTGGCTGGCGATCGCATAGGCGCTGCGCATGATCGCCTGGTTCTCTGCGATGACGGTGACGGTTGCGCCGCTCACGCCATCGAGGCTGATGGTGCCGTCATTCGCGCCGCCCTGGCCGACTTCCAGTTTGGCGTCGGCCTGCTTGCCGAGGTACTGGCGGATAAAGTCGACCAGGGTCGACTCCGGAATGCCGAGCAACAGGATCGGCTCGGAGTGCTTCAGAATGCGCACGCCGGTAATGCTGCCGCGCGTGTCCATGCCGATCAGTGTCACGATCGGCTTGCCGGAATAGGCAGGAATATCAACAATATCGGTCGACAGGAACACATAGCCGACGAGTTTCTTTTCACCGTTTTGCGTCGCATAGGCATCGACGTAGGTGGGCGAGCCCTTGCGTTTGGAGAATTCTGTCGCGCCCGGTATCACCTCGGCGCACGGTGCATCGGCGCACAGGTCGGGGCCATGCATCAGTTCGTCGCTGAGGACGGTCTGGTAGGTAGAGGCTTGCGCGGCGGAGAAAAGGCCAAGCGCGCTGAACAGCCCGGCTGCCAGCATTCGCAGGAAAAACGGTATCGGCATAATGAGTTACTGCCTTCAGGATGGAGGGGCGCCTAACGTGATACCTGAAGCGATGCCTGAAGCAATGCGCCACAATGGATCACGCCATGCGCGGTACAGCGGTGTCGATGCGTTCTGACGCCGGCCGGACAGGCTTGCGCCCCGTCCGGCCGGCGCAGCGATTACGCTTCGACGACGATGCGGCTGCGCATTTCGAGGTGCAG
>JAEZVM010000019.1 GCA_023420795.1 Pseudomonadota bacterium | reverse complement strand
ATCTACGTCGCCCGCAACGAGGAAGAAGCACAGGCAAAGGCGGGCGGCAAGAAGCTGACCCGCGAGTCCGACGTGCTGGACACTTGGTTCTCGTCCGCATTGGTGCCGTTCTCCTCGCTCGGCTGGCCGGAAGAAACGCCGGACTACAAGCTGTTCCTGCCGTCTTCGGTGCTGGTCACCGGCTTCGACATCATCTTCTTCTGGGTCGCGCGCATGGTGATGATGACCACGCACTTCACCGGCAAGGTGCCGTTCGAGACCGTGTACGTGCACGGTCTCGTGCGCGATGCGTCCGGGCAGAAGATGTCGAAGTCCAAGGGCAACACGCTCGACCCGATCGACCTGATCGACGGCATCGATGTCGAATCGCTGGTTGCCAAGCGCACTACCGGCCTGATGAATCCGAAGCAGGCGGAGAGCATCGCGAAAGCAACTCGCAAGGAATTCGCCAGCGGCATTCCCGCCTTCGGCACCGACGCGCTGCGCTTCACGATGGCCAGCTACGCTTCGCTCGGCCGCAACATCAACTTCGACCTGAACCGCTGCGAAGGCTACCGCAACTTCTGCAACAAGCTGTGGAATGCGACCCGCTTCGTGCTGATGAATACCGAAGGCAAGGACTGCGGTTTCGACCCGGCCACCTGCGGCCCGGAGATGCGCGACTTCTCGCAGGCCGACTACTGGATCGTGTCGCTGCTGCAGCGCACCGAAGCGGAAGTCGAAAAAGGCTTTGCCGACTACCGCTTCGACAACATCGCCTCCGCAATCTACAAGTTCGTGTGGGACGAGTATTGCGACTGGTACCTCGAAGTCGCGAAGGTGCAGATTCAGAACGGCACCGAAGCCCAGCAGCGCGCCACCCGCCGCACGCTGCTGCGCGTGCTGGAAACCGTGCTGCGTCTTGCGCATCCGGTCATTCCGTTCATCACCGAGCAGCTGTGGCAGAAGATCGCGCCGATGGCCGGCCGCACGCTGAACCCGGCTGGCGACTCGATCATGCTGCAGCCCTACCCGCAGCCGGAACTGAAGAAGATCGACGAGCAGGCCGAAGCCTGGATGGCGGAGCTGAAGTCGATGACCGACGCCTGCCGCAACCTGCGCGGCGAAATGCAGCTGTCGCCGGCGCAGCGCGTGCCGCTGATCATCGAAGCATCGGCGCAGGACAAGGCGCGCGCGCAATCGTTCGCCGCCTACCTGCAGGCCTTGGCAAAGCTGTCCGAAGTGCAGATCGTCGATGCGCTGCCCGAGTCACCGGCGCCAGTATCAGTCGTCGGCACGGTAAAGCTGATGCTGAAGGTCGAGATCGACGTTGCCGCCGAACGCGAGCGTCTGTCGAAGGAGATCGCGCGGCTAGAAGGAGAGATCGCAAAGGCCAATGCAAAACTCGGCAATGAAAGCTTCGTCGCCCGCGCCCCGGCTCAAGTCGTTGCGCAAGAGAAAGAGCGTCTGTTGACCTTCGGAGCCACACTCGAAAAACTGCGCGAGCAGTTTGAGAAATTGCAAAAAACATAACAATCCTAGGGCCGACACTTGTGACCTGTTTCGCGTTTTGCGGACAGTTCACAAGACCTTAGGAGACGATTAGACATGATCAAAAAACTTTTCACCCTCACGGTAGCTGCGGGAGCGCTGATGTCGGCCAGCGCCTGGGCACAGGAAGGCTCGCCGATCGGTTTGTGGAGAACCATCGATGACGAAACCGGCAAGCCGAAATCCCTGATCCGCATCAGCGAAAGCAACGGCGAGCTCCGGGGCAAGATCGAAAAGCTGTTCCGCGAGCCGGGCGAAGACCCGAATCCGAAGTGCGAGAAGTGTGAAGATGCACGCAAGGATCAGCCGATCATCGGCATGACGATCCTGACCGGCATGAAGAAGGACGGCAACGAATACAACGGCGGCCAGATCCTTGATCCGGCAAACGGAAAAATCTACAAGAGCAAGATGTCGGTAGCTGACGGCGGCAAGAAGCTGGATGTGCGCGGCTATATCGGCGTTCCGATGCTCGGACGCACCCAGACCTGGTTGCGCGCCGACTGAGCCAATTGCCGGGATTGTCGCAATTGACGAGGCGGCACCATCGCCGCCGATGGGAATCCAATGACAAGGCATTTCAGTCCAGACGAGGCCCATACCGGCGCGGCCTCGCGATAGCGGCCATTCCCAACCGTTCTATACGAACGAGAGCGTCATCCCTGGCAAGGTAACGCCGGAGAAGGCCGACATCCAGGTCTCACCCGGCTTGACCGGGCACACGTCAGTCCAGGTGCCGGTGGCGATCAGTTCGCCGGCTGACAGCGGCGCGAACTGCGATTGCATCTTCAGCAGCTGATGCAAATGCCATAAGGCATGTAAAGGACTGCCGAGGACATCGCTGCCGAAACCTGCGGAACGCAATTCATCGCCACAGGACAAGGACAGGCTGGCATTCGCCAGCACGTCGCCCAGGTTGCGCCGGCTGGCGGCCGACAGCATTCGTGGTTCACCGACGATCAGCGATCCATGCAGGCCGAAAGCGGCAATCGCATCGGTCATTTCGAATTGCCAGTCGGGGAACGGGCAGACCACTATTTCGAATGCATGAGCCATCCATTCGACGCAGTCGGCCAGTTGCTCAATGGTCGCATCCGGAGCCGGTGTGGCTCCCAGCTTGAACACCAGTTCCGGGCCGATACGCGGCTGCAATGCGCCCAGCAGGCTCTGGATACCGCGGTTGTTTTCGGCAAAGCGAATGGTCGAGTCGAAGAGCGGCGTCCATATCGGCGAGCGGATCGGCTCCACCATCCCATACTTCGACCATATCTTGCGGTTGGTAAAACCGATTTTTCGCCCAATCGGGGTTTCGCCTTGTGCAATACGGATATCGGCGATGCACTTGGCGATATCGTAGCTGTCTGCCAGCGATAACGGACTGCCAGCAGACAAAGGAGGAATCAGTTGCGCCAGCGCGCGTGCATCAAGCAACTGATGCGCAAAGCGGTTGGCTTGCGTGGACATGAGCATGACGGGAACTCGATCGGGAAAGGAGTGCGAGCAGGCCGCTGCATCTTTTAGAATCAATTCCGACTCTACGCAGGCACTGAGCCAACAAATTGCGTAAGCTCAACAAAAAAGTGCAGCCGTGCTAAAAGCAGAAATTATGGCCGGCTTTGCAGGCTTTTAACAAGCTTATTTAACGCCAGACTTGAAGAAGAAATAACAAGAAATCAACCACTCATAAAACAGTTATTTCCGCAGTATCCAGATTCCTACTTCCCTTCCGGATTCCAAAGATCCCCGCTCGATCCGCTACGCGGCGCGGTAATGCCGAAGTGCGTATAGGCAGTAGGCGTTGCAATCCGGCCGCGCGGCGTGCGCTGCAGGAATCCCTGCTGGATCAGGTAGGGTTCCAGCACGTCTTCGATGGTGTCGCGCTCTTCCCCGATGGCGGCGGCCAGATTGTCCAGACCGACCGGGCCACCATTGAACTTGAACAACACCGCTTCCAGCAGCTTGCGGTCCATCACGTCAAAGCCGACCGGATCGACATCCAGCATTTTCAGCGCCGCGTCGGCCATCGCCTTGGTGATCTCGCCATTGCCCTTGACCTCCGCATAATCGCGCACCCGTCGCAGCAGGCGGTTCGCGATGCGCGGCGTGCCGCGGCTGCGCTTGGCGATTTCCAGCGCGCCGTCCTCGACAATCGCCGCATTCAAAAGGGAGGCGCTGCGTGTGACGATTTTCGCCAGTTCCTGCGGCGTGTAAAACTCCAGCCGCGCGACGATGCCGAAGCGGTCGCGCAGCGGATTGGTCAGCATGCCGGCGCGGGTAGTTGCTCCAACGAGCGTAAACGGCTGCAGATCGAGCCGCACCGAGCGCGCCGCCGGTCCTTCGCCGATCATGATGTCTATTTGATAATCTTCCAGCGCCGGATACAGGATTTCCTCCACCACCGGCGACAGGCGATGAATCTCGTCGATGAACAGCACATCATTCGGTTCAAGATTGGTCAGCAAGGCCGCCAGATCACCGGCGCGCTCCAGCACCGGCCCGGAAGTCTGGCGCAGGTTGACGCCCATTTCACGGGCAATGATGTGCGCCAGCGTGGTCTTGCCCAGACCGGGCGGACCGAACAGCAGCGTGTGGTCGAGCGCTTCGCGGCGCTGGCGTGCTGCCGTGATGAAGATTTCCAGCTGGCCGTGAATCTTTTCCTGTCCTACGTACTCGTCGAGTTGCTTTGGCCGCAACGCACGTTCGATCGCTTCTTCATTGGACGAGGCCGGCGTGGCTGCAATGATCCGCTGTTCAGTGAAGTTATCGGTCTGGATGCTCATAAAACTGTTCCTTCATTCACCGCATCAAATTTTAGACAGCGCCTTCAGTGCCAGCTTGATGCCATCGGAGACGCTGCTTCCCGCGGGAACCTGCTTCAGCGCAAGCATCGCCTCCTTATCGGAATACCCCAGAGCGAGCAGCGCATTCAGAATGTCGGAAGTGCCGTCATGCGGTTGCACGCCGCCAGCGACGCCGATATCGGCACCCAGCTTGCCCTTCAGTTCGAGCAGCAGGCGCTCCGCGGTTTTCTTGCCGATCCCGGGAATCCTGGTCAGCCGCCCCGCTTCCTGCAAGGTGATGGCTTGCGCGAGATCGGCCACCGACATGCCGGACAGGATCGACAAGGCAGTGCGCGCGCCGACGCCGGAAATCTTGATGAGCTGCTTGAAGACATTGCGCTCTTCGACAGTGCCGAAACCATAGAGCAGATGCGCATCTTCGCGTACCGCCAGATGCGTCAGCAGCACCACCTTTTCCCCCATGCCAGGCAGGTTGTAAAAGGTGCTCATCGGCACATCGATCTCGTACCCGACCCCATTGCAATCGATCAGCAATTGGGGAGGATTTTTCTCAAGCAGAATTCCGGAAAGGCGACCTATCATGGTGAAAACACTTTAAAAAGTTAGGTGAATCATACAGGACATTCTTTCGCGGTCCTGCGCAAATGCCCGCCGTATTCCTTTTTCAAATCGCCTGTCCGGCAAGGATTTTTTTCAATGAAAGAGGCTCCAAGGAACAATTTCAAAAATAATGCGGGCCGCCTCTCTTCCAGACAGGAACGCGCTGCCGCACGAAAGCTTTCCCGGGAATTGTTAAAGCAGAAAATGCGTTTGCGATTTCAGCTTCTTCGCAATAACAGGTATCTGCAGCGACCGCTGTTCTGGATCGGCACCTTGTTCGGCATCACCTGGGCGGCGCCATTGACGCTGTTTGGCCTGGCGCTGGCGCTGCCGGTATTCGTGCTGCGCGGACATGTTCAACTGGTGCGCGGCCATACGGTAGCGCTGCTTGTACGCGGTCCGTTCGCCGATCGCATGCTCGGCCGGCACCCATTCGGCGCGATGACCGCGATGGCGCTCGGGCATGTGGTCATTGCCGAGCATCAGGGATTGTCGGCACGGGTGCT
>JAEZVM010000339.1 GCA_023420795.1 Pseudomonadota bacterium | reverse complement strand
TCACCATCTTCTGAATTTCTTCCTCGGTCAGACCGGAGTTCGCCTTGATGGTGATCTTGTTTTCCTTGCCGGACGCCTTGTCCTTCGCGCCGACGTGCAGGATGCCGTTGGCGTCGATGTCAAAGGTTACCTCGATCTGCGGAATGCCGCGCGGTGCCGGCGGAATACCTTCGAGATTGAACTCGCCCAACAGCTTGTTGCCGGTCGCGATCTCGCGCTCACCCTGGTAGACTTTGATGGTCACCGCCGGCTGGTTGTCGTCCGCAGTCGAGAACACCTGACTGAACTTGGTCGGGATCGTCGTGTTCTTCTGAATCATCTTGGTCATCACGCCACCGAGCGTCTCGATACCGAGCGACAGCGGAGTCACGTCCAGCAACAGCAGGTCCTTGCGGTCGCCCGACAGCACCGAACCCTGGATCGCAGCACCAACGGCCACGGCTTCATCCGGATTGACGTCCTTGCGCGGCTCCTTGCCGAAGAACTCCTTGACCTTTTCCTGCACCTTCGGCATGCGGGTCATGCCGCCGACCAGAATCACGTCCTGAATGTCGGACACCTTCACGCCCGCATCCTTGATCGCGATGCGACACGGCTCGATCGTGCGCTCCACCAGTTCCTCGACCAGCGATTCCAGCTTGGCGCGGGTGATCTTCATGTTCAGGTGGACCGGCGCGCCGTTGACCATTGCGATGTAAGGCTCGTTGATCTCGGTCTGCTGCGACGACGACAGTTCGATCTTCGCGCGCTCGGCCGAGGCCTTGATGCGCTGCAGTGCGATCGGGTCTTTCGACAAGTCGAGACCGTTGACCTTCTTGAACTCGTCGATGATGTAGTCGATCACGCGCTGGTCGAAGTCCTCGCCACCGAGGAAGGTGTCACCATTGGTGGACAGCACTTCGAACTGCATTTCGCCATCGACGTCCGCGATCTCGATGATCGAGATGTCGAAGGTGCCGCCGCCAAGATCATACACCGCGATCTTGCGGTCGCCCTTGCCGCTCTTGTCCAGGCCGAATGCCAGCGCAGCCGCGGTCGGCTCGTTGATGATGCGCTTCACGTCCAGGCCGGCAATGCGGCCGGCGTCCTTGGTCGCCTGGCGCTGCGCGTCGTTGAAGTAGGCCGGTACCGTAATCACGGCTTCGGTCACTTCCTCACCGAGGTAGTCTTCGGCAGTCTTCTTCATCTTGCGCAGGGTTTCTGCGGAAACCTGTTGCGCGGCGAGCTTCTTGTCGCGCACCTGCACCCAGGCGTCGCCGTTGTCGGCCTTGACGATCTGGTAGGGCATCAGGTTGATGTCCTTCTGGACCTCCGCTTCGTCGAACTTGCGGCCGATCAGGCGCTTGACTGCATAGAGGGTGTTCTTCGGATTGGTGACCGCCTGGCGCTTGGCCGGCGCGCCAACGAGGATCTCGCCGTCTTCCTGGTAAGCGACAACGGACGGCGTGGTGCGCGAACCTTCGGAGTTCTCGATGACCTTGGGCTGCCCGCCTTCCATAATGGAGACGCAGGAGTTGGTTGTACCCAGGTCAATGCCAATGATCTTGCCCATGATGATGTTCCTTTAAAAGCTAGAGTTCTTGATGTAGTTGGATATATGGAACAAAGTGCCGGTTTCAAGCACTTTTGCAGCAATTTTGCTCTGTTTTTTGCGGTTTACTGTGCAACGGTGACCAAGGCCGGTCGCAACAGGCGGTCCGCTATCGTGTAGCCCTTTTGCAGAACCGTCACTACCGTATTGGCTTCCTGTTCGGCCGGCACCATCGAGATCGCCTGGTGCTTCATCGGATCCATTTTTTCGCCCGGAGCCGGGTTGATCTCCAGCAGACGGTTGCGCTCGAATGCGCCATTCAACTGCTTGAGTGTCATTTCCACCCCTTCTTTCAGCGATTCGACGGCTGGCGTTTCGAGCTTCAGCGCCATCTCAAGGCTGTCCTTCACCGGAACGAGAGCCTCGGCAAAATTTTCGATCGCAAACTTGTGCGCCTTCGCAATGTCTTCCTGAGCGCGCCGGCGAATATTCTCTGCTTCGGCTTTTGCTCGCAGATAGGCATCCTGCATCTCGGCAGCTTTCGCTTCCGCTGCAGCGAGCTTTTCTTCCAAGGTAGGGCCTTCCTGCACCGGGGCAGCGTTTTCCGGTACTGCCTGCTCTTGCGGCGGCACAGCCTGTTCGGTCTGTTCTTGCATCTTCTCTTGGTCTTGCATCGGAAAAACTCCAAATTAATCAAACACTTAATTCAACTGCAGCAGTAAATGAGGGTGCTTCCCCTTTTTTCAAGAGGGAATAATTATCTTTATTGAACCGAAGTGAGGTGCGGCCTTGGAAGTACCAAGGAGCGCTGTAATCTGCTGTTACATTCTTTCAGCCGTCGAAGCTTTCGTTTTTCAGCGGGCGTATTACGCTATGTTTAGTGAGTTCTTAATCCGTGTTAGTCCAGCTGCTGTACGGAAAAACATCATGAAACTGCCCTTGATTTCGGCTGCGGTGCTTGCCTACTCATTGCTGGCAGCCGCCTGGATTTGCCAGGTTGATCTGATTACATGGCCGTGAGGCGCGCTTTTACTGTTTCGCGCCCAGCAGGCTGGATTGCGTACGTGCGATTTCCGCTTCCTTCGCGAGCTCTTCCCGCATCTGCGGGGTAAGCACGGTAGGCCAGCCAATCAGATGCTGTTCCGCGATTTCCGCCAGCGCGGTAATCCATGCATGGGATTCATTCAGGCAGGGAATGTAGTGAAACTCCTTGCCGCCGGCGGTAAGGAAGTCACGCTTGGCCTCCATCGCGATTTCTTCCAGTGTTTCCAGACAGTCGCTAGTGAATCCGGGGCAGATCACATCGACGCGGCGCGTCCCTTCTTTCCCCAGCTTTTCCAGAGTGGGCGCGGTATAGGGCTGAAGCCACTCGGCCCGACCGAAGCGCGACTGGAAAGTAACCAGATACTGGTCCGGCGACAGCTGCAATTCCGTTGCCAACAACCGCGCGGTCTTGTGACACTCGCAGTGATACGGATCACCGAGCATCAAGGTTCGCTTCGGCACGCCGTGAAAGCTCATCACCAGCTTATCCGGGCGGCCATTCAGCTCCCAGTAAGCGAGCAACGACTCCTTCAATGCGCGGATGTACGCGTCATGGTCATGGTAGTGCTTGACCAGGCGCAGTTCCGGTATGTTGCGCACCTTGCTGTAATGACCGAAAACCGCGTCGAAGATCGACGCGGTGGTGGTGCCGGAATACTGCGGATAGGCCGGCACAATCAGAATGCGATCGCAACCGTCTGCCTTTAATTTGTCGAGAACGGCTGTCAGTCCCGGATTGCCGTAGCGCATTGCATATTCCACGACAACCTCATGTCCGCGCTCGCCCAGATAGCCACCGAGCAGCTTGGCCTGCTTCTCCGTGTGAATCTTGAGCGGCGAACCTTCCTGGGTCCAGATGGATGCATACTTCGCGGCCGATTTACCGGAGCGGAGCGGCAGGATGAATCCATTCAGGATCAACGACCATGCCGCTTTCGGGATTTCAACGACCCGCGGGTCGGACAGGAATTGCTTCAGATAGCGGCGCAGCGCCGGCGCGGTCGGCGCGTCCGGCGTACCGAGATTGACCAGCACAACCGCCGTCTTGGCGATCGTGCCGTGGGTATAGGGTGGTTCCTTGTTGGTGCGCATCGGTATGGGTTCAGGGGTTCTGCCGCAGTGTTCAGCTTATCGTTTTAGGTTGCTTCATTAGGACGCAAGCAGTTCGCGCGCATGCTTGCGCGTGGTCGCGGTAATTTCGAGTCCGCCCAACATGCGTGCGATTTCCTCGATACGGTCCTTGGGATCCAGCGCATCGATGCTCGACAGGGTCTTTCCGCCGGCATTGCGCTTGCTGACCTGAAAATGCTGGTTAGCCTGGCTCGCCACCTGCGGCAAATGCGTCACGCATAGCACTTGCCTGTCATAGCCGAGCCGCTTCAGCAGGCGGCCAACCACTTCCGCCACGCCGCCGCCAATGCCGCTGTCCACCTCATCGAAAATCAGGGTCGGTGTTGCAGTGGAACTGGAGGTAATCACGGAAATGGCGAGCGAAATGCGCGCCAGTTCGCCGCCGGAAGCAACTTTCGCCAGCGACCGCAAGCTCGTGCCCGCATGTCCGGCCACCATGAATTCCACCTGTTCGACGCCATAACTCGCCGGCTCGCATGGATTGAGCGCCACCTCGAAGCGGCCGCCAGCCATACTCAGGTCCTGCATTGCGGCGGTGACCGCGGCGCCCAGCGCCTTGGCCGCCTTGGTGCGCGCCTTCGACAGCTGCTGCGCAGCCGTCATGTAAGCCGCCTTGAGTTTTTCTTCCTGCGCGCGCAACGCATCGAGATCAGTCGCATCCGCCAGTTGCTGCAACTGGGCCGACAGGGACGCATATTCCTGCGGCAAGTCGTCCGGAGCCACATGGAACTTGCGTGCGGTCGAATGGATCGCGTCCAGGCGCGCTTCGACTTCATGCAGCCGTTCCGGATCGAGTTCGACGCGGCTCAGGTAATCGTTGAGCGAATAGACCGCTTCTTGCAGCTGTATGCGTGCCGGCTCCAGTGCATCGACCACCGGCTTCAGGGCGCCGTCGATATCAGCCAGCTTGCCCAGTTTCTGTGTCAGAGACGACAGCTGCGACAGCATCGGATTGGCATCGGACTCGGAAATCGCATCCAGCGCTTCCCGCGCGCCTTCGATCAGGCTCGCTGCATGCGACAGGCGGCTGTGCTCGTTACTGATCTCGGTCCACTCTCCCGGCTTGACCGCCAGCTTCTCCAGTTCGCCGACCTGCCATTCCAGCCGCTCGCACTCCAGCAGCACGTTCTTTGCGTTGGCTTCGAATTCTTCCCGCTGCTTCGCCAGCGTGCGCCATGCCTTGTAGGCGACGGCAACCGCCCTCGCCTCATCCTGCAGGCCGGCCTGGCTGTCGAGCAGC
>JAEZVM010000277.1 GCA_023420795.1 Pseudomonadota bacterium | reverse complement strand
CTCGTGGATGGGGAGTTGGCTGGCCCGCACGTTGATGTGGCGCTTGCCGCCCTGCGTCAGGAATCGGGGCAGGCAAATTGGGCTGTTTATCACCAGATTGGAGATGTGTTGCGCTCCGATGACATGGCGATTACCTTGAGCGCGGGATTTGCGGAGCGCATGAGTGCACGCCTTGATGCGGAGCCGACGATAGTGGCGCCACTTGTTTCGAAAAACTCTCCGGATACCCTCGTCTCCACAGAAGCCGTGAATCCGTCGAAGGAGGCATCACGCCCGGTAAAACGGTGGGCACTGCCGGGCATGGTGGCTGCCGCGGCGATGGCAACAGTGGCATTTGTCACGACCCCGCAATTAATGGTTGCGATGAAAGGCGAACCTGCTGGCGAGCATGTGGTAGCAGCGGCGGACGCCGTGCAGGCTGCGAAAACCGGTGCTGATGGGGAGGTTGTAGTGGCGGCCTCCGTGCCAGAGGGCGTAGTACTGCGCGACGCTCGAATTGATGACTACCTGCTGGCCCATCAACGTTTCTCTCCTTCCGTGTATAGCACCGCTCAGTATGCGCGCTCGGCCGCATTTGCTGCCGACTCCGGTAAATGATCCATATGCGGCAAACACTCGCGCTATTCAGGTTTGTCGTTGTCCTTTCGATGTTCTCTGTGTTTTCTGCATACGCGGAAAACACAGATTTGCTGGTCGAAGGAAAGGACGCTCTGTCCTGGCTGAAGAAGATTCAATCAGCCGCGCAAAAACTTAATTACTCCGGCACGTTCGTCTATCAGCAGGCAAACCAGATGCGCACCTCCCGCATCACTCATCTGCAAGACGGCAAAAACGAAATTGAAAAGCTTGAGATCCTTGACGGCAGGCCAAGAGAATACATTCGTAATAACGAAGAGGTTATTTGCTACCTTCCAGATGCAAAGACGCTGCTGATTGAGAAGCGGGTAACGCAGGATGTGTTCCCCGCCATTCTCGCAGCCAATCCTTCGGAGCTGACCGAGTTTTATAACGTCAGAAAAGGAGAGGCTGGCCGCGTGGCCGGGCATGACTGCCAGGCGATCATTCTGGAACCCAAGGACAACCTCCGTTATGGCTACAAATTATGGGCGGAGAAATCAACAGGCTTGTTGCTGCGTGCGCAGACCTTGAACGAGAAGCGCGAGGTTGTGGAGCAGATCGCGTTTACGCAAATCTCGATCGGCAATATCGATCGCAGTCGCGTGAAGTCGAGCTTTTCGAATACGAGCGACTGGCGGGTCGAAAACGCAGTCATGAGCCAGATGAACTTGTCCGGGTGGACAGTCAAATCTCTTCCGGATGGGTTCAAGAAAATACGTGAGGTAAAGCGCCTGGTGACGGATGCCCCCGCGCCTGTACAGAACGGCGCAGCCAGCGTCTCGGCCAGTACCGGTCCAAGTCAGCGCGAAGTTTCGCAGATCGTTTTCTCAGACGGGTTGGCAGCGATTTCGGTTTTTATCGAACCCGGATCCCGCAGCCGCACCGAAGGCTCGATGCAGCAGGGAGCACTGAATATCATCGGTAAGCGCCATGGCGACTTTTGGCTTACCGTCGTCGGAGAAGTCCCCTCCGCCGCTATCAAACAAGTCGCTAACTCGATTGAATTCAAATCTAAATAGCTACAAGAAACAGGATTTTATGAAAACAATCACTTCTGCTAGAACTGTCTTGCTGTCCATGCTGCTCAGCCTGGCCGGCGCTTTGGTTGTATTGCCGGTAAGCGGCATTGTTGCATCTGCTCATGCGGCTCCCGTCGCGGGCTTACCGGACTTTGCTGATCTCGCGGAGAGAACCGGGCCTGCCGTGGTCAACATCCGCACTACCGAGCGTATCAAGCCGGGGCAAGGGGGATTCCCAGGCAGCGAAGAAGAGGAAATGCAGGAATTCTTCCGCCGTTTCTTCGGTATTCCGATGCCGCGCCCCCAGCCTGATCGTGCGCCGCGCAATCGCAAGCAGGTTCCGCAGCAGGAGGAAGAAGTGCCGCGCGGTGTCGGCTCCGGTTTCATCATCTCGGCAGATGGCTTCGTGCTGACCAACGCGCATGTTGTCGAAGGCGCGGATGACGTCTATGTGACGTTGACGGACAAGCGTGAATACAAGGCCAAGACGATCGGACTGGACAAGCGTACCGACGTCGCGGTCGTGAAAATTGAAGGCAATAATTTGCCGCGCCTGACAATCGGCGATCCGAACCGGTTGCGTGTCGGCGAATGGGTGATTGCGATCGGCTCGCCGTTCGGTCTGGACAACACTGTAACTGCAGGCATCATTTCTGCGAAGGCGCGCGATACGGGTGAATATCTTCCCCTGATCCAAACCGATGTCGCAGTCAATCCGGGCAACTCCGGCGGACCGCTGATTAACATGCGCGGTGAAGTCGTGGGAATCAATTCCCAGATTTACAGCCGCTCCGGCGGCTACATGGGTATTTCGTTCGCTGTGCCGATCGACGAAGCCATGCGTGTGGCCGAGCAATTGAGAACTTCCGGCAGGGTGACACGTGGCCGGATCGGTGTGCAGATCGGCGAAGTGACCAAGGATGTGGCGGAGTCGCTTGGCCTCGCCCGCGCCCAGGGAGCACTGATACAGCGTGTCGAGCCGGGAGGGCCGGCTGAGAAGGGCGGCCTCGAAGCCGGCGATATCATTCTCAAGTTTAACGGCAGTGTGATCGAAAAATCCTCGGATCTGCCGCGCCTGGTTGGAGCAACGAAGCCCGGTACGCGCGCCACTTTGACCGTGTGGCGGAAGGGCGCGAGCAAGGATGTGACGTTGACGGTAGCGGAACTCGAGGCGGAAAAAGCCGCGAAGAAGGATGAGCGGAAAGCCAAGCCGGAGCAAGCGCCGAATGCGCTCGGCCTGGTTGTCAGCGATTTGTCCGATGCGCAGAAAAAAGAGCTCAAGATCGATGGCGGAGTCATCGTTGATGCCGCTGAAGGGGCTGCTGCACGCGCCGGTCTGCGGGCGGGCGATGTCATTCTTCAGTTGAATAACAACGACGTAAGAGATGCCCGGCAATTTAATGCCCTCGTCGCCAAGCTGGAGCCGAGAAAGATGGCGGTTGTACTTGTGCGGCGCGGCGACGCTTCCCAGTTCGTGCCGATACGACCGAACGGGCCGCAACAATAAAGGACTGCAGTGTTTTGCTTCCGGAGCTGCAAACCATTCATGGTTTGCAGCTTTTTTATTGCAGCATGTGCAAATGCGCTAGAGTTTCATGGCATGCGCAACGCTACTATACTGACAAGCCTGTTTAACACTGTATTGAAGGGAAGCTGTGGTTCACTTCACTCTTTATTCCCGTTCCTATTGCCATTTATGCGATGACATGCTGGAAGCATTGCAGGCATTGAGCAGTGAACACCCCTTTACCGTGGAACTGGTTGATGTCGATGCGGACGAGGCGCTGGTAGCGCAATTTGATGAACTCGTGCCTGTGTTGTTCGGCCAAAGGAATGGGGCTGAATCGGTTCGGTTATGCCACTACTTTCTGGATGAAGCGAAGGTCCGAACTTTCCTTGCGAATTCATAGCGCTATCGGATTTTCCCGAGCCGAATGCCCGTTGCGGCCGGCGATTTTATGGGCTTTCCCCTCTGAAATCCGGTAAAATGCCGCCTATCGAATAATCTTCTGTCATAAGGCGCTCGCATGGGGGCTCCCCCGACCAGAGCGCCTTTTTTGCAATTGCATCTTAGTTAATGGACAACATTCGCAACTTTTCCATCATCGCCCATATCGACCATGGGAAGTCAACGCTTGCGGATCGCATCATTCAGCTCTGCGGCGGATTGTCCGACCGGGAAATGGAAGCGCAGGTCCTGGATTCAATGGATCTCGAGCGCGAACGCGGCATCACCATCAAGGCGCAAACTGCCGCGCTTTCCTACAAGGCGCGTGACGGGCAGATTTATAACCTCAATCTGATCGATACACCGGGCCATGTGGACTTCAGTTATGAGGTCAGCCGTTCACTGTCGGCTTGCGAGGGGGCGTTGCTGGTAGTGGATGCTTCCCAAGGTGTCGAGGCGCAGACGGTAGCCAACTGCTATACCGCACTTGACCTGAATGTCGAGGTCGTTCCCGTATTGAACAAGATCGATCTGCCTTCCGCCGATCCGGATCGGGCAATCGGCGAGATCGAGGATGTGATCGGGATCGATGCGAGCGATGCGGTGCGCTGCTCGGCAAAGACCGGCCTGGGTGTCGAAGACGTGCTGGAATCCTTGATAGCGAAAGTGCCGGCACCGAAAGGCAATCCGGATGCACCGCTGCAGGCGCTGATCATCGACTCCTGGTTCGATAACTATGTCGGCGTTGTGATGCTGGTCCGGATCGTCAACGGCACTCTTCGCCCAAAGGACAAAATCTCGCTGATGGCAACCGGCGCGCAGTATCTGACCGAAAGCATCGGCGTATTTACGCCCAAGTCGCAGCCGAGGGAAACGCTGTCGGCAGGGCAGGTGGGCTTTGTCATTGCCGGCATCAAGGAACTGAAGGCTGCCCGCGTCGGCGATACCATCACACTGGCTAACAAGCCGGCTGCAGAGCCGCTGCCCGGCTTCAAGGAAGTGCAGCCGCAGGTGTTCGCCGGCCTGTTCCCGGTGGAGGCGAACCAGTATGACGCGTTGCGCGACTCGCTTGAAAAGCTGAAGCTCAACGACGCCGCGCTGCAATACGAGCCGGAAGTGTCGCAGGCGCTTGGCTTCGGTTTCCGCTGCGGCTTCC
>JAEZVM010000272.1 GCA_023420795.1 Pseudomonadota bacterium | reverse complement strand
TGATCACGTTCGGCGCGCTGCTGGTGTACATCGTCTATACCGTTGTCGTGACCGAGTGGCGCACGAATTTCCGGCGCACGATGAACGATCTGGATTCGAAGGCGAATACCAGGGCGGTCGATTCCCTGATCAATTACGAAACCGTCAAGTATTTCGGCAACGAAGAGTATGAGGCGCGCCGTTACGACCACAGCATGCAGAACTGGGAAACGGCGGCGGTGAAATCGCAGACTTCGCTGTCGCTCCTGAATACCGGGCAGTCGCTGATCATCGCGATTGCGGTGACGCTGGTCCTGTGGCGCGCGACGCAGGGCGTCATCGACGGCAAGATGACGCTGGGCGATCTGGTGCTGGTCAATGCCTTCATGATCCAGCTGTATATTCCGCTGAGTTTTCTCGGCGTGATTTATCGTGAGATCAAGCAGAGCCTGGCGGACATGGAGCGGCTGTTCACGCTGCTCGACGAGCATCGTGAAGTGGCCGACAGGCCGCACGCCACGCCGCTGAAAATCAGCGGTGCCGAAGTGCGCTTTTCGCACGTCGATTTCAGCTACGAGAGCAAGCGCCAGATCCTGTTCGACGTCGATTTCACCATCCCGGCCGGCAGCACGACCGCAGTCGTCGGGCACAGCGGCTCCGGCAAATCGACGCTGTCGCGGCTGTTGTTCCGCTTCTACGACATCAGCAGCGGCAGCATCGCGATCGATGGTCAGGATTTGCGTGAGGTGACGCAGACTTCGTTGCGCAAGACGATCGGCATCGTGCCGCAGGACACAGTGCTGTTCAATGACACGATCGAATACAACATCGCCTACGGCAAGCCGGACGCGAGCAATGAAGATATCGTTGCTGCCGCCAAGGCTGCGTATATCCATGACTTTATCGAAAGCCTGCCGGACGGCTACGCAACGATGGTGGGCGAGCGTGGGCTGAAGCTGTCCGGCGGTGAAAAGCAGCGGGTCGCGATCGCGCGCACGCTGTTGAAGAATCCGGCGATCCTGATCTTCGACGAGGCGACCTCGGCGCTCGATTCCCGCGCGGAGCAAGCGATCCAGGCGCAGCTGAAGGACATTGCGAAGGACCGCACGACGCTGGTGATCGCGCACCGGCTTTCGACGATCGCCGACGCGGCGCAGATACTGGTGCTCGACCACGGCCGCATCGTCGAGCGCGGTACGCATGCGCAGCTGCTTGCGGCGGACGGCGCCTATGCGCAGATGTGGGCACGGCAGCAGGCGCGGCAGGAGAGCTCGTCTTCCTCGCCGGCCTCGGCTGACCTCGATACCGAATCCGAGGTGGTCTAGCGATGGAAACCAAATGGCTGGAGGATTTCATCTCGCTGGCGGAAACGCATAGTTTCAGCCGTTCCGCCGAGCTGCGCCATGTCACGCAACCTGCATTTTCGCGCCGCATCCAGTCGCTCGAGGCATGGCTTGGTGCCGACCTGATCGACCGCACTTCCTACCCGACGCGGCTGACGCCTGCCGGCGAAGTGTTTTACGAGCAGGCGCTGGAAATGCTCGGCCAGATCAACAACGCACGCGCGCTGTTGCGCGGCAAGCGCCCGACCGCGCACACCACGGTCGATTTTGCGGTGCCGCACACGCTGTCGCTCACCTACATGCCGAAGTGGATGACGGAGCTGCAGTCCGGCTTCGGCGTGCTGCACAGCCGCCTGCATGCGCTGAATGTGCATGACGCGGTGATGACGATGGTCGAAGGCGGCTGCGACCTGCTGCTGTGCTATCACCATCCGCGTCAGCCGGTGCAGCTCGACGCCAGCCGCTACGACATGCTGACGCTCGGCAGCGAAGCACTGCGCGCCTATGCACGCAGCGACAGAACCGGCGTGCCGCAACTGACGCTGCCCGGCACTGCGAAGTCCCCGCTGCCCTTTTTGTCCTACACCAGCAACGCCTATCTCGGACGGATGGTCGATCTGATCCTGTCCGATGCGAAGGGTCCCCTGCACCTGGAAAAGCGCTATGAGACCGACATGGCCGAAGGTCTGAAGATGATGGCGCTGGAAGGGCATGGCATCGCCTTCCTGCCGGAATCGGCAGTGGTGCGGGAGGTCCGGCAGAAGCAGCTCGCACGCGCCGATGGCGGCCAGCCTGCATGGGAAGTGAACATGGAAATCCGGCTCTATCGTGAGCGTCCGTCGCCGCAGCGGCCGGGCAAACCGGTGGTGGCGCGGCTATGGGATTATCTGGTCGAACACAATCAGCGCCGGAAGCCGGCAGGCAAGACCGTCTGACATACCTTCGAATAAATAACTATGCATTAAATGCATAGTTGAATGCGCACAAAGCATTGGATTTGCTGCGACGCGTTGCTCTAGCATCGATTCGTTATCGCACCGCCGCATATCGCGGTGGGCACGAACTCACAGGAGCATTCGAAGCATGTCGAACCAGCATGAAATCCCGTCCTACCTGACCCCGCACGGCATCGGCCCATGGGGCGTCTATCTGGAGCAGATCGAGCGCGTCACGCCGCATCTCGGCTCGCTCGCACGCTGGGTGGAAACCCTCAAGCGCCCGAAGCGCATCCTGATCGTCGATGTGCCGATCGAGCGTGACGACGGCACCATCGCCCACTTCGAAGGCTATCGCGTGCAGCACAATACCTCGCGCGGTCCGGGCAAGGGTGGCGTGCGCTTCCATCAGGATGTGACGCTGTCGGAAGTGATGGCGCTGTCGGCCTGGATGACGGTGAAGAATGCTGCGGTCAACGTGCCGTATGGCGGCGCCAAGGGCGGCATCCGCGTTGATCCGAAGACGCTGTCGATGGGCGAGCTGCAGCGCATGACGCGCCGCTACACCAGCGAGATCAACATCATCATCGGCCCGACCAAGGACATCCCAGCGCCGGACGTCAACACCAATGAGAAGATCATGGCGTGGATGATGGACACCTATTCGATGAACGAGGGCGCGACCGCCACCGGCGTCGTCACCGGCAAGCCGATTTCGCTCGGCGGCAGCCTGGGGCGGCAGGAAGCGACCGGGCGCGGCGTGTTCGTTGTGGGCTGCGAGGCGGCCGCCAAGCGCAGGCTGGATATCAAGGGCGCGCGCATTGCCGTGCAGGGCTTCGGCAACGTCGGCGGCGTCGCGGCGCGCCTGTTCGCGGAGGCCGGCGCCAAGGTGGTCGCGGTGCAGGATCACGGCGGCACCATCGTGCGCGAGGACGGCATCGATGTCGCAGCGCTTCAGGCGCATGTAAAGCAGCACGGCAGCGTCGCTGGCTTCGGCAATGCCGAAGTACTCAAGGACGGCAGCCAGTTCTGGGAAGTCGATTGCGACATTCTGATACCGGCCGCGCTGGAGCAGCAGATCACCGAAGCCAATGCCGGGAAGATCCGCGCAAAGATCATTCTGGAAGGAGCGAACGGTCCGACCACGCCGGCGGCCGACGATATCCTGCACGACAAGGGCGTGCTGATCGTGCCCGACGTGATCGCCAATGCCGGCGGCGTGACGGTCAGCTACTTCGAATGGGTGCAGGATTTCTCCAGCTTCTTCTGGACCGAGGAAGAGATCAACCAGCGCCTGACGCGCATCATGCGCGAAGCCTTTGCCGCCGTCTGGCAACTGGCCGAAGAGAAGAAGGTGTCACTGCGCACGGCGGCATTCATCGTCGCCTGTACCCGGGTCTTGCAGGCGCGCGAAATGCGCGGACTGTATCCGTGATCTGCGCAATTGTGGTTTTCCACTAGTCAACATCAGCAATCGGCGGAAGCCCGCTCCAGCATTGGGCTGGAACGGGCTGTAATGCATCAAGGCGTTGTCAATTAGCCGAGAAAGTTTGCCAAGAATTCAAAGCTTTTTTGATACACTAGCCCGGTAACTTTTTCCAGGAGACGTCATGAACATATCCAAGCTGATCGCTGTTCTTATCGGTGCAGGTCTGATCGCTGGTGCTGCACAAGCACAAGAAAGCGGCACACTCAAGAAAATCAAGGATTCCGGCACCATTACCCTCGGCGTGCGCGATTCCTCCATTCCGTTTTCCTATCTGGACGACAAGCAGTCCTATCAGGGCTACTCGATCGATCTGTGCATGAAGGCGGTGTCAGCCATCCAGAAGCATCTCGGCCTGAGCCAGCTGAACGTGAAGATGAACCCGGTCACATCCGCGACACGCATCCCGTTGATGGCCAACGGCACCATCGATCTCGAATGCGGCTCTACCACCAACAGCATCGAACGCCAGAAGCAGGTCTCGTTCGCGCCGACAATGTTCGTCGTCGGTACCCGCTTCCTCGCGAAGAAAGCGTCGAACATCAATTCGATCAACGACCTGAAGGGCAAGTCGGTCGTATCGACCGCCGGCACCACGTCGATGAAGATGATCACCGCGCTGAACGGCGAGAAGAACCTCGGCATGAACCTGCTGTCCGCGAAAGACCATGCGGAATCCTTCCTGATGGTCGAAACCGGCCGCGCGGTCGCCTTCCTGATGGACGACATCCTGCTCGCATCGCTGGCAGCCAGCTCGAAGAACCCGAACGACTATTCGATCACCAAGGAAGCGCTGAGCGTCGAGCCGTACGGCATCATGATGCGTCGCGACGATCCGGCGTTCAAGAAGGTCGTGGATCAGGCCATCAGCAATGTGTACACGTCCGGTGAAATCAACAAGATCTACGCGAAGTGGTTCACCTCGCCGATTCCGCCGAAGGGCATCAACCTGAACTGGCCGATGAGCGAACAGATGAAGCGGATTTTCGCCAAGCCGACCGATTCCGGCGATCCGGCGGTCTATCAATAAGCGAATCCTGTTGCGGTAAAACGATTACGGGGGGCGAATGCCTCCCGTTTTTCGTTTTCGCCGCAGGCCATGCTGCATGGCGCAAGCAAAGCAAACTGTCGCCTCGCGCCTCCGGTGATGCGGGAGGTGGTGGCAGGTCGATAAAAAGACAAAGGTTTTTGACATGAATTACAACTGGAACTGGCGCATTTTCTGGGAACCGTCCCCCGACGCCGTCGGCACCTACATGGACACGCTGCTGTCCGGCCTCTACTGGACGCTGGCAACCGCGCTCACCGCCTGGATCATGGCCCTCATTCTCGGCGCCATTATCGGCACGCTGCGCACGGTCCCCAACAAATGGGTGGTGCGTATCGCCAACGCCTACGTCGAACTGTTTCGCAACATCCCGCTGCTGGTGCAGATGTTCCTGTGGTTCTTCGTGATGCCGGAACTGGTGCCGGCCGATTTCGGCAACTGGCTCAAGAGCCTGCCGAACGCGCCCTTCGTCACCGCCGTGATTTCGCTGGGCTTCTTCACCTCGGCGCGGGTCGCAGTACAAGTCTCGTCCGGTATCAATGCGCTGCCGCGCGGCCAGAAGATGGCCGGCACTGCACTCGGCCTGACGCTGCCGCAGACCTATCGCTACGTGCTTCTGCCGATGGCTTTCCGCATCGTGATTCCGCCGCTCACCAGCGAATTCCTGAACATCATCAAGAACAGCGCTGTAGCGCTGACGATCGGCCTGATGGAGCTGACGGCGCGCGCGCGCTCGATGCAGGAATTCTCTTTCCAGGTGTTCGAGGCCTTCACCGCCGCGACCATCCTCTATGTACTGATCAACATCGTCGTGGTCTTCCTGATGCGCTTCATCGAAAGAAAAGTCGCCGTGCCAGGTTTCATCACATCGGGAGGTAAATAATCATGACGGATTTTGATTTCGA
>JAEZVM010000225.1 GCA_023420795.1 Pseudomonadota bacterium | reverse complement strand
GCTGCTGCTGGTGCACGGCTCGATCAGCAAGAGTCTTGCGCCCGCCTTCGTCGAGCGGCTGCAGCGGGTCGCGCAGGACTTCGCGCAGCAGCATCAGGCCGACCAGAAACTGCCGGAGCAGCATCGCGAAGGCTACACGCTGCTGCTGGCGATGCGCTCGTGGGAATACGAGGTATTCGAGCGCTTCCGGCGCTGAACCATCGCACCGATCCGGTGCATCCTGCATGAAAGCGACGCCCCTGTTGCCGCAGGCACATTATTTGCTCGTCAACTTCCGACGTCATACGCCGGCAATACGCCGCGCCTATGATGTGCGGCGTCTGCCCTGCTTCCTTTCATCTGATCGCAAGAAAAAAACCAAATGCGCAACAACCTTCCCATTACCGCCAATGAATACGTCCTGAGGGACGATGACATCATCGTTTCCAAGACGGACCTGAAAGGACTGATCACCTACGTCAACGACAGCTTTGTGAGAATCAGCGGATTTTCTGAAGAAGAGCTGATCGGCGCGCCGCACAACATCGTGCGCCATCCGGACATGCCGGAAGAAGCCTTCGCCGATCTCTGGGGTGCTCTCAAACTTGGGAAATCCTGGACCGGCCTGGTAAAGAACCGCTGCAAGAACGGCGACTTCTACTGGGTCGAAGCGACAGTGGCGCCGGTTTTGCAGGGCCGGCAAGTGGTCGGCTTCACTTCCATCCGCACCAGGGCGACCGCGGAAAAGATCGCCGCCGCAGACGCGGTGTACCGCTCGATCAAGGCAGGCAGCCGCGCGTATGCAATACAGGGCGGCAGCGCAGTGAAACGCGGGCTGGGCGGCCGGCTCAATGCGATGCGCTCGCTGTCGATCAGGACGAAGACACTGGCCTCGTCCGGCATCCTGATCGGCCTGTTTCTCGTCGGCGCGATTGCCGGTTCCGGGATTCTGGGAACATTCCCGAATCTGGCAACGGGCGCATCCATTCTCGGCGCCCTGCTGGCGGCGGTATTTTGCGCAATGTCTTATCGCGACAGCATCCATTCGCTGGACCGCATCCGCGAGCATGTCGATCGCATGAGCGCGGGCGACCTCACGGGTCATATCGCCTCGCATGGCGATGATGAGCTGGGCGATCTGGTGCAGTCGCTGCGCATCCTGCAGACCAACGTGAAACTGCTGGTGGGGCAGATCAAGGACTCTGCAGAAGTGGTGAACCGCGGTTCCAATGAAATCGCATCGGGCAACGCCGATCTTTCCGCCCGCACGGAATCGCAGGCCAGCTCGCTGGAACAGACGGCTTCCTCGATGGAAGAGCTGACCAGCACGGTGCAGCACAACGCGGAAAACGCACGTGAAGCCAACAGCATGGTCGCCAATGCGGCGCAGATCGCACTGACCGGCGGCGAGTCGGTGCGGCGCATGGTCAGCACGATGGATTCGATCAAGGCAAGCTCGCACCGGATCGTCGATATCATCGGCGTCATCGACAGCATCGCGTTCCAGACCAATATCCTCGCGCTCAATGCGGCAGTCGAAGCGGCGCGGGCCGGCGAACAGGGCCGCAGCTTCGCGGTGGTCGCCGCCGAAGTGCGCAATCTCGCCCAGCGTTCGGCGGGCGCCGCCAAGGAGATTCAGGCGCTGATCACCGATTCGGTGGAAAAGGTCAACTCGGGCAGCAGGATCGCCGGCGATGCGGGCCGCACCATGGAAGAAATCGTCAACGCGGTCAAGCAGGCCGCCGCCATCATGGGCGACATCAGCCAGGCAAGCCTGGAACAAAGCGCGGGAATCGCGCAGGTCAATGCGGCGGTGGCGCAGATGGACGGCTCGACCCGGCAGAATGCAAGCATGGTGGAGCAGGCCGCCGCCGCTGCGGAGAGCTTGCGCGAGCAGGCGGCGACGCTGGTGAATCTGGTCGGCTCGTTCAAGCTGCTGGAAAACGAAGGCCGCGCGAGTCCGGCGGTCGTGCATACGCTGGTAACCGCTCGCGATACGGAAAGAGTGCTCCTGCGCGCAGCCTGAGTGCAACCGGAATGAGGCCGGTCCGCTCCGTTGGCGCGGCCTGCCGATCGGGACCATAATAGAGCGCCTTGCGGAATCCCCCGCGGGGCGCTTCGATCCCTCGCGTCAGGTACATGAGAACTCCCAGCACGGCGGCGACCGCCACCTTCGGCCTCGAACCCGCCGGATACCGCAAGCTCCTCGACCAGTTCAGTCAGGCCGGGCGCATCCTCGTGTATAGCGGCGCCGGCATGTCGGCGGACTCCGGCCTTCCGACGTATCGCGGCGCTGGCGAACATCTGTGGACACGCGACACGCTGATCCGGGTATCAACCCCGGCGGGCTACAGGCGCGACCCGGCCTTCGCGGTCCAGTGGTATATCGAGCAATCGCACCGGCTGCTGGCGGCCCGTCCGCACGAAGGGCATCAGGCTCTGCTGGAACTGGAAAAGCACTGGACCGTCACGCATGTGACGCAAAACGTGGACCTTCTGCTGGAGCAGACCGGCTGCGCCGACGTCATCCACCTGCACGGCCAGTACAACCGGCTCAAATGCCTCAAGTGCGACTGGAAGGGCAGCGCATCCTCACCAGATGCACTGCGCGAGCCCTGCCCGAACTGCGGCGGGCAGCTGCGCCCCGATATCGTATGGATGGGAGAAAAGCCCGACGATTCCGCTCTCTCGCACGCGAAAATCGCGGCAAAAGCGGCAAATCTCGTGCTGGTGGTTGGCACGCCCGCCGAGATGTATCCCGGCGCGGCGATTGTCGAAACCGCGCATCGCGCCGGCGCGGCGGTATGCGTGATCAACCCGGAATGGTGCGAAAACCTGCACTACTCGCACTGGCAGCTGTTCGCCGGCGCGCGGGAAGCGCTGCCGCCGCTGGTCAGGGATGCGATCGCTCGCAAGCGGATGGAAGGACAGCCGCTGCCGTGGTACCTGCAATGGCTTCCCTCGTGGGCGAAGTGACGCCCCACGCCTTTGCGCGCAGAAAAATTACTCCTATCAAATTCACGTGTTCCCTGCGGTGCGCAAGCCCACCGCCTTGAGCCACCTCAATCCGGAATCGGAGTCGGAGCCCACACTGAATCTGTTTGGTCCCGCATGAGGAGGAAGGCATGGCTGCAAGAATGGATGTCGGCGCGATCTGCAACCGCGAGGTTGTGTCCGCTACCGCAAGCACTAGCCTGAAGGAAGCGGTTCAGTTAACGCGCGACAAGCACGTCGGTAGCCTGGCCGCGGTCCGCGAAGCGGAACCCGGCCACTTCGTCACCGGCACGCTGACCTGCCGTGACATCGCCGTTGTTGCAATGGTGCGCGGCTGACCGGACCAAAAGAGGTACTCATGAGCCAGCCGATTTCTTCCATCATGCAAAGCATCGTCGCGCCGGTCAGCATGGACGACACACTCGAGGAAGTGGAAGCAATGATGCAGTCGCACCACATTTCCTCCGCACCGGTATATGACACGGACGGCGCGATTCTCGGCATTCTCACCACGAGCGACCTGTTCCGCTTCAGGGCGACCGGGAAAGACCCGAAGACCGTGAAGGCATGGGAAATCTGTTCGTACCGTCCGGTCGAGGTCAGACCTAACACGCCGCTCAACGAAGTCGCCGACCTGATGCTGACGCACCGCATCCACCATGTCGTGGTAATGGAAAACGAGGCGATGAAAGGTATCGTTTCATCGCTGGACTTCGTGAAACTGTTCGTGAAAAAAGACAGGCACTGACGCACCCAGGGACCGTTTCAGCGCTGCGGCGGCCGCATCATCCATTGATGGTGCTGCATCATGTGATTCATCATCATCTGCTGCATCGCCATGTGCTGTTCGGTCATGTATTGCCGCTGCTTCAACTGCTCGGGCGTGAGGCTGGAATAGTACTCGTGCATGTTTCGCCATCCCATGCCGCCACCCATCATCGGGCCGCCCCGCATGTGAGGACCGGCCGGGCCGCCGTGCATCATCGGTCCATGGCCGCAACACCCCATCATTCCCGGCCCCCACGCGTTGTGCATCATCGCCATCGACTCTTGCATGGTGCGCCAGTGTTCGTCGAGCAGGCGCTGGCGTTCCTGCGGATCGCTGGTCTGGCGGATGCGCGCCATCTGCTCATCCATCTTCCGCATGTTTTCCTGCACCTGCGCCATGTTGTGGTCGAATTCTGCCGGGTCCGCCGGCGCTTGCCTTGCCTGTCCGGCCTGCGTGCCGGCGGTGGAGGACGGCGGCAACTGCTGGCATGAAGCGACCGATGCCGCGACCATCATCATTGCGAGAATCCTTGCTTTCATGATTCACTCCTTTCGTGAATTGCTCTGTCAGGCGGGCGCGGAGCGCGTCCCAGCCGCTGTTCCACCTCCAGCACATGCCGCAGGGTCCTGAGCAGCGTGTCGGGGTTCAGGCTGATCGAATCGATGCCGTTCTCCACCAGGTATTCGGCGATCTCCGGATAATCGGACGGGGCCTGGCCGCAGATGCCGACATGGCGACCGTTGCGTCGCCCGCCTTCGATCGTGAGCCGGATCATTTCCTTGACGCCCGGATCGCGCTCGTCGAAATCGAAGGCAACAATCTCTGAATCGCGATCGACGCCGAGCACCAGCTGCGTCAGGTCGTTGGAGCCGATGGAAAAGCCGTCGAACAGGCGCGAGAACGCATCGATCTGCAGCACGTTGTTGGGTATCTCGCACATCACATAGATTTCGAGGCCGTTCTCGCCGCGCCGCAGGCCGTGCCGCGCCATTGCTTCCAGCACGGTTTCGGCTTCCTGCACGCGGCGGCAGAACGGAATCATCAGCTTCACGTTGCTCAGGCCCATCTCGTCGCGCACGCGCTTCATCGCCTCGCATTCGAGCGCGAAACCTTCCGCATAGGCCGGATGCGCATAGCGCGACGCGCCGCGAAAGCCGATCATCGGATTGGCTTCCTGCTGCTC
>JAEZVM010000170.1 GCA_023420795.1 Pseudomonadota bacterium | reverse complement strand
CAGACAGTTTGCGCTGGCGGCGGCGTTGAGTGCGTCGCGCCAGTTTGCGGCATGCAGAAGTGGTTCGGCTGTGACACGAAACGGCACAAGCCAGGGACGATGCCAGTCGATGGCATCAAGAAATCGCGCTTCCATTGAACTGGCCGTTTTTGTCATTACGTGGGCTCTGGGAGGAAGCTCATGCGCGTCCAGAGCGGAGGCGGAGAGATTCCTCGCTGCGTTCGGAATGACAGAGGAATATGGCAAGCAAGTATCAGTCGCGCCGGTCAGGCCAGCTTCCAATTCATCGCTTCGCCGCCGTTCAGTGGCACGACCGTGGCGTCGCCCAGCGGCAGTTCGGCAGGCAGACTCCATGTCTCGCGCTTCAGCGTGACGGTGCCGGCATTGCGTGGCAGACCATAGAATGCCGGACCGTTGAAGCTGGCGAAGGCTTCGAGCTTGTCGAGTGCACCGGCCTGGTCGAACGCTTGCGCATAGAGTTCCATCGCGTGCAATGCGGTGTAGCATCCGGCGCAGCCGCAGGCGTGCTCCTTCAGGCCCTTCGGATGAGGTGCGGAATCGGTGCCGAGGAAGAATCGGGAATTGCCGGAAGTGGCGACGCGCACCAGCGCCTGGCGATGCTCTTCGCGTTTCAGGATCGGCAGGCAGTAGTAATGCGGCCGGATTCCGCCCTTGAAGATTTCGTTGCGGTTGTAGAGCAAGTGATGCGCAGTGATGGTGGCGGCGACGGGGCCTTCCGCTTCGCTGACGTACTGCGCGGCGTCCTTGGTCGTGATGTGCTCGAACACGACCTTCAGTGCGGGCATGTCGCGTCGCAGCGGCTGCATCACGCGCTCGATGAAGACGGCTTCGCGGTCGAAGATATCGATGGCAGGGTCGGTGACTTCGCCATGCACGAGAAAGGGCATGCCGAGTTCCTGCATCGTTTCCAGCGTCTTGTAGCACTTCGACAGCGCGGTGACGCCCGCGTCGGAATTGGTGGTGGCACCAGCCGGATACAACTTGACCGCGTGGATGAAGCCGCTGTCCTTGGCGCGGCGGACTTCGTCGGGCGGCGTGTTGTCGGTCAGGTACAGCGTCATCAGCGGCTCGAAACTCATGCCGGCGGGCAGCGCGGCGAGGATGCGTTCGCGGTAGGCGGCGGCCTGTGCGGTGGTGGTGACGGGCGGCTTCAGGTTGGGCATCACGATCGCGCGACCGAACTGGCGGGCGCTGTGCGGCAGGACGCTGCCGAGTGCTGCGCCGTCGCGCAGGTGCAGGTGCCAGTCGTCGGGGCGGGTGATGGTGAGGCTGTTGATTGCGGTGGATTGAGTGGACATGGCAGTTCTTTCCTTGGACTGCCGTTATTTTACCTGTGCGGCTGTTGCGGGTCAGGGCTGTGTTTCGAGCGAAAGCGAGGTCTTTCGAAAGCCGGCGAACATGCCTGCGCTGGAGATTCCTCGCTTTGCTCCGAATGACAGGTTTTAGGAATGCCGGTCAGTGAATGATTTTTGCGAGGAAGTCCTTCGCGCGCTCGGAGCGCGGCGAGCCGAAGAATTCCTCCTTCGAACAATCCTCGACGATATACCCCTTATCCATGAACACGATGTGGTTGGCGACGCGCTTGGCAAAGCCCATTTCGTGCGTGACGACCATCATCGTCATGCCCTCGTGCGCGAGGCCGACCATCACGTCGAGCACTTCGTTGATCATTTCCGGGTCGAGCGCGGAGGTCGGCTCGTCGAACAGCATCGCGATCGGATCCATCGACAGTGCACGGGCGATCGCGACGCGCTGCTGCTGGCCGCCGGAGAGCTGGCCGGGGAATTTATCCTGCTGCGACAGCAGGCCGACACGGTCGAGATATTTCAGGCCCTTTTCGGTGGCCTCTTCCTCACTGCGGCCGAGCACCTTGACCTGCGCGATGGTGAGGTTTTTGCGGATCGTCAGGTGCGGGAACAACTCGAAGTTCTGGAACACCATGCCGATGCGTGCGCGCAGCTTGGACAGATTGGTCTTCGGGTCACCGACGGAGATGCCATCGACCAGGATTTCCCCTTTCTGGAACGGCTCCAGGCCGTTGACGGTCTTGATCAGCGTGGACTTGCCGGAGCCGGACGGTCCGCAGACCACCATCACGTCGCCTTTCTTGACGCTGGTGGTGCAGTCGGTCAGGACCTGGAAGCTGCCATACCATTTGCTGACGTTTTTCATTTCGATCATTTTTTACTCCTGAATTCTGTTTTGCTTGCTGTTCTGTTTTCTTGCTAGTGCCCTCACTACTGCCCTCTTCCGCCCGTGAGAGAGTTGAAGCGGCCTGCGGGTTATCTGATGATGGCGACTCTCTGCTGCAGCCGCTTGACCAGTTGCGACAGGCCGAAGCACAGCAGGAAATACACGACGGCGACGAACAGGTACATCTCGACGAGGCGGCCATCGCGCTGTGCAATCTTCGATGCGGCGCCGACGAAGTCGGTGATCGACAGCACATAGACCAGTGACACGTCCTGGAACAGCACGATGGTCTGCGTTAGCAGCACCGGGATCATGTTGCGGAACGCCTGCGGCAGCACGATATTGCCCATCGATTGCCAGTAATTCATGCCGAGCGCCTGCGCCGCCCATACCTGACCGCGTGGAATCGACTGGATGCCGGCGCGCATGATCTCGCAGTAGTACGCGGCTTCGAACAGAATGAAGGTGATCAGCGACGAGGTAAATGCGCCGACCTGCACCGGCGTTTCAGAGCCGATCATCCAGGCGCCGATGTACGGCACCAGGAAGTAGAACCAGAAGATCACCAGCACCAGCGGAATCGAGCGGATCAGGTTGACGTAGGTGGTCGCCACCGTCGAGATGAGCTTGTTGCTGGACAGGCGCATCATTGCCAGTATCGTACCGACGACAATGCCGCCGATCATCGCCAGCGCGGTCAGCTTCAGCGTGAACACCATGCCTACCTGGAACAGGTAGCCCCAGGAGCGCTGGATCACATCGAAATCAAAATCCGTCATGATTATTTACCTCCCGATGTGATGAAACCTGGCACGGCGACTTTTCTTTCGATGAAGCGCATCAGGAAGACCACGACGATGTTGATCAGTACATAGAGGATGGTCGC
>JAEZVM010000160.1 GCA_023420795.1 Pseudomonadota bacterium | reverse complement strand
GTTCTGCAGGTTGTCCTGCATCGTCTTGATCACGTGGCCCATGGTGTCGAGGCCAACGACGTCAGCGGTGCGGAAGGTGCCGGACTTGGCGCGGCCCAGCTTGGAACCGGTCAGGTCATCAACTACATCGAAGGACAGTCCGAATTTTTCGGCTTCATGAATGGTTGCCAGCATGCCGAAGATACCGACGCGGTTGGCGATGAAGTTCGGCGTGTCTTTCGCGCGCACCACACCCTTGCCGAGCGTAGTGGTCAGGAAGCCTTCGAGCTGATCCAGTATCTCCGGGCGGGTAGCGACGGTCGGAATCAGTTCGACCAGGTGCATGTAGCGCGGCGGATTGAAGAAATGCACGCCGCAGAAGCGCGCTTTAAGTTCAGCGTCGAATCCTTCGGACAGCGCGGTGATCGACAGGCCGGAGGTATTGGAGGCGAAGATCGCATTCGGCGCGATGTGCTGTGCCACCTTCTTGTACAGGTCATGCTTCCAGTCCATGCGTTCGGCGATCGCTTCGATGATCAGATCGCACTCTTTCAGCACGTCGAGGTTATCCTCGTAGTTTGCAACCTGGATCAGCGCAGCGTCATCCTTGTTGCCCAGCGGCGCCGGATTGAGCTTCTTCAGGTTTTCGATGGCGCGCAGCACGATGCCGTTCTTCGGGCCTTCCTTGGCCGGCAGATCGAACAGCACGACGGGCACTTTTGCATTGACGCAGTGAGCGGCGATCTGCGCGCCCATCACGCCTGCGCCGAGCACGGCGACTTTCTTGACGATGAAATTGGACATAGGGTCTATCCTTTAAACGTAGGGTGCGCATTACGCACCGATCAGAACGTGGTTATTGATACTGGACCAGGTGCGCATCGCACACCCTACAGATACTTGATTTGCATGCAGGCCGGGGCAGCTTAGCCCGGCCTGCCACTACGCGTTACGACTTAGAACAGATCCGCGTCGAGTGCCATCAGGTTTGCCGCGCCGGAGCGGGCCTGGCGGATCAGCATCGCGGTTTCCGGTTGCAGGCGAGCGAAGTAGAAGCGTGCGGTCGCCAGCTTCGTCTTGTAGAAGTTGTCGCCGGAATCCTGCTTCTCCAGCGCGATCTTCGCCATCTGCGCAAAGAAGTAGGAGAACACCATATGGCCGACCACGCGCAGGTACGGCACGGCAGCAGCGCCGACTTCATCCTGGTTCTGGAAGGCCTTCATGCCGATTTCCATCGTCAGTTTAGTGACCTTGTCGCCGAGGTCGGCCAGCGGCGTGATGAATTCGGACATCGCTTCATTGGCGCCGTTTTCTTCAACGAAGGCCTGCACCTTGGCGCCGAACTTGCGCAGCTTGGAGCCGTTGTCCATCAGGATCTTGCGGCCCAGCAGGTCGAGCGACTGCACGGTGTTGGTGCCTTCGTAGATCATGTTGATGCGGGCGTCGCGCACATATTGCTCCATGCCCCATTCGGAGATGTAGCCATGGCCGCCGAATACCTGCATCGCTTCAGAGGTTGCGATCCAGCCGTTGTCGGTCAGGAATGCCTTGATGATCGGTGTCAGCAGCGCAACTTCATCAGCGCAATCCTTACGAACCTGCTCGTCCGGATGGTTCAGTTCCTTGTCGATCTGCAGTGCGACATATGAGGTGAATGCGCGGCCGGCTTCTGCGTAGGCTTTTGCAGTCAGCAGCATGCGGCGCACGTCCGGATGCACGATGATCGGATCGGCGGCCTTGTCCGGTGCCTTCACGCCCGAAAGGCTGCGCATCTGGATGCGGTCTTTTGCATAGATCAGCGCGTTCTGATACGCGACTTCGGTCAGGCCAAGCGACTGCATGCCGACGCCCAGGCGGGCTGCGTTCATCATCACGAACATCGCGTTCAGGCCCTTGTTCGGCTCGCCGATCAGCCAACCGATGGCGCCGTCAAGATTCATCTGGCAGGTGGAATTGCCATGAATGCCCATCTTTTCCTCGATCGCGCCGCAGAAGATCTTGTTGCGCTCGCCCGGCGTGCCATCCGCATTCGGGATGTACTTCGGCACCAGGAACAGCGAAATGCCCTTGGTACCGCTCGGCGCATCCGGCAAGCGTGCGAGTACCAAGTGAAGGATATTGGACGACATTTCATGTTCGCCGGCGGAGATGAAGATCTTGCCGCCGGTGATTTTGTAGGAACCATCCGCCTGCGGCTCGGCCTTGGTGCGCAGCAAGCCGAGGTCGGTACCGCAATGCGGCTCTGTCAGACACATCGTGCCGGTCCACTCGCCGGAGACCAGTTTCGGCAGGTACATCGCCTTCAGCTCAGGCGTGCCGTGCGCATGCAGGGCTTCATAAGCACCATGCGACAGGCCCGGGTACATCGTCCATGCCTGGTTGGACGAGTTCAGCATTTCATAGAACGAATTATTGATTGTCACCGGCAAGCCCTGGCCGCCGTACTCCGGATCGCAGGACAATGCCGGCCAGCCGGCCTCAACGTACTGCTGGTACGCCTCCTTGAAGCCCTTCGGCGTCTGCACCACGTGGGTTTCCTTGTCGAGGCGGCAACCTTCGCGGTCGCCCGAATGGTTCAGCGGGAACAACACCTGCGATGTGAATTTGCCCCCCTCTTCCAGAACCTGGTTGATGATGTCCTTGTCAATCTCTGCGTGCTTCGGCAGTTGCTTGAACTCATCTTCCACCTTCAACAGCTCGTGCAGCACGAACTGCATGTCACGCAATGGAGCGACGTATTGACCCATGGTTTATTCTCCTGACGGCTAGAATGGTTTAGGCTGTTTTCTTTACAGCGGATTTGTGGTTCTTTGCAGCCGGCTTTGCACTTCCGGCCGGCTGCGGATTCTGGTAACTCTGGATCAGGCGTTCAAACCCGAGCTCCGCGCGATTCACGCTGCCGGGCAGCTTCAGAAAACGCGCATCGTGATGCAGTGCGAGGATCAGTCCATACATTTCAAAGACCAGCTGATCCGGATCGGTCTGGGTCGACAGATGGCCCATTTCGATCGTTTGTACGACGCAGCGACGCAATGCATTTTTCCATGCCCGCACCATTTCGGCCAATTCCTCACGAATTGCACCCGGGCGGTCATCATATTCAACCGCGCCGCTGATGTAGATGCAGCCGGAGGCAATTTCAACCGACACGCGCCTGACCCAGCGGGCGAACATCGCCTGCAGGCGCGGCAGGCCGCGCGGCTCCTTCATGCTCGGATAGAACACTTCCTGCTCGAAGTGGTGGTGATACAGCTTCACGACTTCGATCTGCAAGTCCTCGCGCGAACCGAAATGCGCGAACACGCCGGACTTGCTCATGTTCATCTTGTCCGCGAGCAGGCCGATGGTCAGCCCCTCCAACCCATCACGACTCGCCAGATCCAGCGCCACATCCAAAATGGCTGCGCGGGTAAGCTCGCCTTTGCGCATGGACTTGGTTGTCGAGTCAGTCATGTTGGTTGCCACGGTAATGCCCTATCACAAAAATCAAAAAACAGCGCGGTCGAACTGAAGCGAACGCTCGTACTATTATCTACCGCAGTATAAATGTCAAACGGGAACTTAGAGGGGCGATTCTAGTCAGCCCAACCGAAAAAGAGAGCGAATCGTCGCTCTGCAACACGTTCCGATAGCGACGGAAAATCGGCTTAAAACCGGTCCAGCAACCGACGGTCGCGCTTCGTGGGCCGGCCCTTGATTGCCTCGCTCGGCTCCTGAAACAACTTGCGCTGCTCGGCCTTCTTCTGGCGTTCGGCAATGCTGAGCTCCGTTTCCGAATACAGCGTTTGCGCGATCGCGGCGGAACCACGCTTGTCGGCCAGGTTTTCGACCACCACTTCCCATTCAGTAGAACCGTTGTCGATGTCGAGCCGGTCGCCCACTTTCACGCCACGCGCCGGCTTGATGCGATCGCCGTTCAGGCGCACTTTGCCGCCATCTACGGCGTCGGTTGCAAGCGAGCGGGTCTTGAAGAAACGCGCGGCCCAAAGCCACTTATCGATGCGGACGGAATCGGACACGGTCTGTGAGAATGAGGATGAAAGAACGCCGTCAGGACATTCGTGTAACAGCTTCTATTTTATAGGCTGACCGT
>JAEZVM010000120.1 GCA_023420795.1 Pseudomonadota bacterium | reverse complement strand
CCCACGGGCCGTTGCTCATTGCCTGCAGCCCGGCAAACGCCTGCTGTAGGTCGCCTGCGCGCCATGCCTTCGATACCGCCTGATACTGCCGCACCACCTCTGGCGGAGGAAACTGGCTGCTTGAAGTCAGCGCGCGAAAGCGTGCCTGGAAGGGCGGCGTCGCAAACTTTGCCTTCTCCAGCAACGTGACGATCCGGCCCAGCCGCCTCGCATACACCTCGTTCTGCATTTCGGTGTAAAGACGCGCATCCTGCCGCACGCTGTCCAGCCCGCCGAGCCGCGGATACTTTTCCGCGTATTCCTTCAGTATCGCGTCCAGCCCATCCGGATGCTCCTTGTTCAGCTCGGTCGTGATGGCGGTCTTCAGGCGCTCGATCGCGGCAAGGTAAACCGAGTCATCACTCTGCAGCTTGCGCAAATGGCTGAGCGTCTGCGCATACGGGTCGCGGAACGCCGGCACATGCGACGAGATCGCCACGAAGGCCCGCTGGTGCGCCTGCGTGTCGTCGCTCCATTGCTTGAGCAGCGCCTTCATCCTTTGCTCGTCGGCATAGATGCGGATAGGTGCATCGACGCCGCCCCTGCTCGCGACGAACTGTTCCAGATTACCCATCCATTCCAGCTCGCCGATCAAGGCCGGGATATCGGCATTGCCCTGCCCCTGTTGCTTCATGTCGGCGAGAACGGCATTCGCCTTGCCGAATTCGCCCGCCTTGATGAGTGCCAGCCATTTCGGGACCTGCGCCTTCAGCAGCGCTTCCGTTCCGAGCGCCCTGAACGTCTCGTCGCCGGGATTGCGTTCCAGGTACTGGCTGGCCACGGTGGCTGCCTGCGCATAGTCGCCGCTGTCCAACAGGTTTTTCATCCGGCGCTCCGGTGTGCCCACCAGGTACATCAGCAGCCCGGCTACGACGAGCATTGCCGCGAGCGCCATGCCCCAGCGGAACGAGCGTTTCATGCCGGAGCGATCACTGCCGACAAATGCAGAGGCAATTTCGGAAGCGAAAATTGCGGCCTTGCTCCGTGCGGGTCGCTTGCCGGCATCGCCGTCGGCATCTGCCTGCGGCTTCGCATCTTCCTCGTTGATTTCCTCGTCCTGCGGCTGCGCCTGATCGACGCAGAAGATGTCGAGGAAGGAGTCGGCGGCTGCGACGAAGGTGGTCTTGTCCGCGTTCAGCGCAGGCGCCTGCGCGGGGCCACGCACCGACTGGCTCAGTTTCGTCACGGTCCTATCGACCGCATGCTCCTCCTTCTGCAGGCTGACCTTGTACACGAAGTGATGCCCGCCGAACGCGAGCACGTCGCCATCCTGCAGCGCAACCGCATGTTCGTCGAGGCGCTTGCCGGATACGAAAGTGCCGTTGGTGCTGCCGAGGTCCTCGACGAAAGGCGCGCCGCCCTTCAGGAAGATATGCGCGTGACGGCGCGAGATGTAGTTCACCTGATGCGGGTAGTCGTTCTTGTAGCGGGCAAACACGTCGTCGGCCTTACTGATCAGGAACGGGAACTGTTTCACCACGATAGGCTGTATGCCCAGTTCCGAATGTTCCGGCTGCAGAGTCAGGCTGACCAGTTTTTCGGTGCGTTGCGGCGCCTGCAGGCGCACGCCCAGTTTCACCTTATATGCCAGCGTGCCGCCGAGGCAGATCTCATCGCCGTCGCGCAGTATCGCGGTCTTCTGCCGGATGTCCGCGCCGTTGACCGTGGTGCCGTTCTTGCTGCCAAGGTCCACGATGTAGACAGTGCCATATTCGGAGAAGATGCGCGCGTGCCGGCGCGACAGGTCGGCGACCAGTTCCGGCGCATAGGAGGCGAACGGCGCCTCGGTACGGCCAATGGCGAATAGTTCTTCGTCGATGCGGATGTCGCCCAGCTCGGGACGCGAGATCGGCTTGAGCACGATATCGAATGTCTGCTCGGTGGTCAGGCGGCTGTCGGCGACCGTCGCTTCGCCGGTGCTTCGCTGGCTTTGATGCAGTCCGCTCATCTGCTGCCTATCTGCTGGCATTGCCCACTTCCACGGCCGGCCAGCCGCCGCCGAGCGCCTTGTACAGCGTTACCGTGTCGGACAGGATTTGCTGGTGGTTCGCTAGCAGCGCCAGCTGCGCCGCCAGCAGCGATCGTTCCGTCTCGAACACGTCGAGCTGCGACACGACGCCTTCCGTCAGCTGCGCATCGGTCTGCGCGGCCACCACCTTCAGGTGATCGATCTGCTGCTGCAGCTCGGTCCTCTGCTTCTTGTGCGCTTCCAGATTGACCAGCGCATTCTCGACTTCCTCGAACGCAGTGATTACCGTGCGCCGGTACTCCTCCTCGACCACCTTGTTCTGCGCCTCGCTGGTTTTCACGCGCGCCTTGATGCTCGGATCAAAAATCGGAATGTTGATGCTCGGGAGCAGGCCGAAGGTGAACGACTTCAGCAGGTCGGTGAGCGCGAAGCTCGATGTACCGCCGCGCCCGGTCAGGCTGATCGAAGGCAGCTGTGCGAGCTTGGCCTGACCGACCAGATCGTAGGCCTGCAGCACGCGATATTCCGCAGCAACGATATCGGGCCGGCGTTTCAGAAGGTCGGACGGCAGGCTGGCGGGTACGGCCGGCAACTGCACCCTGCCCTGCAGCCGTCCCACCGGCACGCGCAAGTCGCCTGCCGGCACGCCGAGCAGCGTGGCCAGCCCATTGCCCGCGAGATCGCGCGCACGGCGCAGTTCCAGCAGGTCATTGGTCAACCGATTGATCTCGGCGCGCTGCTGCAGCACGCGGGTATTCGGCAGCAGGCCGTTCTCGTGCATCGATTCATAGATGCCCAGGATCTGCTTGTTCTTTGCCAGCGTCTGTTCCTGCTGGGCGATCTGCTCGTCGAACTGGAGTATCTGGAAATACGTGGTGGAGACGTTCGACACCAGCGTCAAATAGCCGGCGCGCCAGTCCGCCTCCGAAGCGCGGTACTCGGCGGTCTGTGCCTGCACGCCCTTTTCCACCCTGCCCCAGACATCGATGTCCCAGTTGACCTGCGTGCCGAGGTTGAACTGCTTGGAGAATTTCTGCCCGGTGCTCTTCTCGAAGCTCGCGCCTATGCCTGCATCCAGCGTCGGCAACGCGCCCGCGCGCGCCTCGCCGACCGCTGCGCCTGCGACCTGGATGCGCGCGGCAAGAACCCTCAAGTCGATATTGCTAGCAATCGCCTTGTTCACCAGTTCGTCGAGATAAGGATCATGGAATTCCTTCCACCAGTCCGGCCGTATGGTTTCCGCCGCCGACACGTCGGTCGGCTTCGACCACGAAGACTTGAGAGGCGCATCGGGACGCCGGTATTCCTTCATACTGACATCAGCACAGCCGGAAAGCAGGAGCGCGCACACGCCGGCGATCAAGGCCGGGCCCGCATGGCCGCGCGGCGGCAAATGGCGAGAGAGCGTCACACGTCGCCCGGATACTGAGGAATGAGTGCTTTGCATTTCGCCACCGTAATGATGTATTCGGCCATGCCCGCGGCTCATGCCGTTGACCAGGCGCGGGACTCGACAAACACATTGAACAGCCGCGGATCGAGGTGCCCCGCCTTGCATTCCGCACCAATCAGGTCCAGCGCCTGCTCCAGCGACAAGGCCTTCTTGTACGGACGATCGCCGGCGGTGAGCGCATCGAAGATGTCGCAGATCGTCAGGATGCGCGTCTGGACGCTGATCTGGCTGCCATGCAGGCCCATCGGGTAACCTGACCCGTCCAGCTTTTCATGATGGCCGTGCGCGATTGACGGCACGCCGGACAAGTCGCGTGTCCACGGGATCAAGATCAGGAAGGAATAGGAATCCACCACATGCGATTCGATCTGGCGCCGTTCGTCCGGCGTCAGGCAACCCTTCGGCACGCTCAATGCGGAGAACTCCCACTCTTCCAGCAAGGGAAGTTCGGCACCGTCCGTTTCGCGATAGGCATAATCCAGAATGTCGCCCAGCTCGCCCGTGCCCTCGGTATACGAAATCGCCGGCTCGTTCGCCTGCCGGATGGCGAGGAGAAATTTATTCAGGCGCTCGAATTCTTCGCACAGCTTGTCATCGATCTTGCGCTTCTCTTCCCGGAAGGCCGCGATACTGAATTCATGCTGGCAATGCAGTTCCGCCAGTTGCCGGTATGCCTGCCGCTCCATGCAGGCCTGCGCGTACTTGAAGCGCTGTTCCAGCAGGCGCATGTCGGCATGGTGCAGCTTTTTTTCCTTGCGCAGCACATGCTCGCGCACCCCGACCTTGCCGAAGTCGTGCAGCAGCGCCGCATAGCGGATCTCGCGCAACTGGTCGTGGGTAAATAGTATTTGCCGCAACTCCGGCCCGTCGGCGCGGTCCACCGCCTTCGCCAGCTGTTCCGCATAGTTCGCAACGCGGAACGAGTGGCCTGCGGTGGCCGGATCGCGTTCCTCGATCGCCTGCACCGAGGCACGCACGAAACCATCCAGCAACCGCTCGATGTCGGCATACAGCTGGAAATTCTTCAGTGCGACCGCCGCTTCCGCGCAGACGCCGGTGAGCATTTCCAGATCCTGCTCCTTGAACGCATACGGGTCCGACGAGGTATCGACCTGGATCAGGCCGAGGCATTCGCCTTCCAGCAGAAGCGGCACGCACATCACGCTGCGTATGGCTTGCGCGAGGATCGATTCCTGCACGCCGAAATGCCGGTCCGACAGGGTATCGACCGAAAGAATCGACTGCTTCCGGTTCAACACTTCGTTGACGATGGTGCGCGATATCCTCGCCTGCTCCGGGTCTTCCACCGTGCCGTCACGGCGGCGTGCGGCAACCGGCACCGGCGCCTCGTTTTCATCCTTCCTGAGGAAGACGAAGGCGCGTTCGGCCAGCGGAAACAGGTCGAAGATGAAGTTCATGATCTTTTCGATCAGGGTCGCGCGATCGGTCACGACACCGAGCGCGATGCTGACCTGCGCCATCGCATGCAGCTTCTGCACGGTGCGCTGGATGTCGCCCTGGTTCGCCTCCGGCGCGACATCCAGCATGCGCGTCAGGTCCGCTGCATCGACCGCCTTCGCAATAATCGTCGGCATGTTGTCGCGCGCCGGCATCACCAGCGAATGGAACACGACCTGCGCGGAAGAGATGAAAATCTCGTCGCCGTCCCGCAGCGGATGCCATTCGCCTGGCATCAGCCTGTTGCCAAGCACAAAGGTACCGTTGAACGAATGCAGATCCTCGACGTAATAGGTGTCGTCGCGCCGCCGGATGCGTGCATGCCGCCTGCTTATCGTGTGCTCGGGAATGCAGAGAAACTTGTCGGATTCCAGCGAGTCCTGCGGATCGCGGCCGATAACAACCTCGTCATGGATCGGGAAGACGGTCGGCTTGGACGTGCCCGCTCCGGTCACTTCGAGGTAGGCCGTGACGGCATCGACCGACTCGGAAAACCTTGCTGTCTTTTCCATCTCACTGCCCTTCATCCCGATCTTCGATACACCTTGAGAATGTGACAGTGGCGGAAAATCCCGGTTCCGGCCAGACGCCGCGCGCGGATCCGCGCGAAGCCCTTATTTGACGGTGATCGTGATTTTCCTCGAGTAGATCGGCGGATTGTGGGGAATGTGCTTGTCGTCGCCCATCAGCAATTGCAGCGTATGCCTGCCAGGCGGCAGTTCGATCATGGTTTCGGTCTCACCCGCGCCGAAATGCAGATGCTTCCTGTCCGATGGGATTTCCTGGTCCGCCGGCGGCAGATCGGTATCGATCAGGAGGTGATGATGGCCGGTGTTCGGGAACTTTACATCCTTCGGCGCAACGCCCATGTCGCGCAGGCCGAACCAGACGCGAAACGGCTTGCCGGCGGCGATCACTTCACCGTTGTTCGGCCAGCCGATGTAGAGCGACGCATTGGGCGGTGCGGGCGTGGGCCCGGCAAAGGCCGCACCACAAGTAAGCAAGGCGCAGATGGCGAGGTTGGCAGCGGCGGCGAATGCCTTGTTCATCATCACAGCTCCTCGTTACATCACTGCATTCTCAGCGCACAGTGATCGAAATCTTTTTCGAATACACCGGCGGATCGTGAGGCACATGATTATGGTCGCCCAGCAGCAGTTGCAGCGTGTGCTTGCCGGGCGGCAGTTCGATCCGCGCTTCGGTCTCGCCCGCGCCGAAATGCAGGTGGTTCCGGTCCGACGGAATCTGTTCGCCGGCCGGTGGCAGATCGGCATCGATCACAACATGATGGTGACCCACATTCGGCTGATCGACGCCCTTCGGTGCGACGCCCATGTTGCGCAGTCCCATGCGCAGCCAGAACTTGCCGCCGTGGATAACCGCGCCATTGCGGGGCCAGATGATATAAACCTCCGCGTTCTCCGGCGATGGCGTGCCGGCGGCCTGCGTCGGCATGGCGGCAACGATGGCCAGGATTGCCACGATTATTGCCTTCTGCATGCAGCCTCCTGGAGAAGTATCGCTTCCGTCATCATTCTTATCGTGCTTGCGAACGACGGCGAAAAAGCCCGATTTCATTTTCAGTGAAGGTTTAAAGGCTCGTTTGTTTTTACGCAAACTGCTTCTACTATGGGTTATTGAAGATATTGAAAAGCCCCGCTGTACCGACGCGGAATCGACAGAAATTTCTGGAATCAAATGTCTTCTGTGCGGCAAAAACTCTTTCTCTTCCTGCTGTGCTGCGCTTCGTTAGTGAAGATGGCCGAGGCGACGATTCCCGTCGACGGAGCCGGTGCAAACGCAGCCACTGTTCCGCTTATTGACGCGCACCGAAACGATGCGCGTGCGGCAGGCGACATGCATGAACCGCAGCAAGCATCTCCCGATGTGCTGTGGATGCATGCAGCCATTCTTCCGAAAGACAGTGCCGAGCAGTACGAGCTTGCCTTCTGGGATTCGATCAAGGACAGCAAGCATGTCAGCGATTACGAAGCCTACCTGAACGCCTATCCGAAGGGCCGCTTCGCAGCGCTGGCTCGTGCGCGCATCGAAAGGCTGCGCGCGGCGGAATCCAAGGTGGAACCCAGGGCCGAAACACCGAAGGCCGAGGCGCGCCCGGCACCAAAGCCGCAACCGAAACTTCCTCCACCCGCGGCGAAGGAACCAGAGGAACGTACCAGTCCGAAACCGCCCGCACAAGAACGCGCGCAACCTGCTCCTTCATCCGAACCGGCGGCGAAAGCCGTGGTCGGCGTCAGCGAGGTCAAGGATTGCCCACAGTGCCCGACGCTGGTGGTGCTGCCGGGCGGCACGTTCACGATGGGCAGCAACAGCAGCGACCCGTCCGAAAAGCCGGCGCATCGTGTATCCATTTCCGAGCCTTTTGCGATCGGAAAATATGAGGTGACGGTGGAACAGTGGGAGGCCTGCGTGGCAGCCAAGGCCTGTTCGAGTGTCAACAACAATAACGGTCGTCCGAAGAACACGCCGGTGCGCGACGTGAGCTGGGACGACGCGCAGCAATATGTGAAATGGCTGAGCCAGGTCAGCGGCAAGGAGTATCGCCTGCCGACCGAAGCGGAATGGGAATTCGCCGCGCGCGGCGGTACTTCGACGCGCTACTGGTGGGGCGAGCAGATGCTCCCCGGCAATGCGAACTGCAAAGCATGCGGCGAGCCGTGGAGCCAGGAAGGGCCTGCGCCGGTGGGCTCCTTCACTGCCAATCCATACGGGCTGCATGACATGAACGGCAGCGTGTGGGAATGGGTCAGCGACTGCTGGCACAACTCGTACAAGGGCGCGCCCACGAACGGCCGCTCATGGGATACGCCGAACTGCCGCGACCGCGTGATACGCGGCGGATCATGGCGCGACGATGCAAGCTACATGCTTTCTTCGACGCGCTTCAAGTATGCAGCGAGCGTGCGCTATTCGCAGAACGGTTTCCGCGTGGCGCGCGACGCGAAATAGGCGCTTCAACATTGCGCCGGCTCACTCTACTTACGGCTTGCGCGCCCGCGTCGTGATCTGGACAAAATCGACCGCGATCTTTTCCTTGCCGTGTTTGGCCGCGATCTGCGCGAGCCGCTTTTCCACCGCGCGCAGATAGGCGTCGGCCGATTCTGCTTCCGGGCGCAGTCCGTCGAACAGCGGCGCGGGCGTGACGAGCAGCACGATCAGGTCGGTTCCGAACGGCGCCGCCACTACCCAGTTGCCCAGCCCGCCTATCGTCGCCGTATAGTTAGCCGGCGCCTGGTTCGCCTGCAGGCGCGGACTTGGCACCAGATGGACGACACCACCATCGAATGAGTAGTAATCGACATTGACATAGGAATCGTAGCCGGGCGTCGTCAGGTCGAGAATCAGCGAGTCGCCTTCCACCAGTTCCGCATTGCGCTGCTTCGTTTGTATGGATGCAGCGCCGCCTGCTTCCCGGTTCGCCAGCCAGTAAGGCCCGAACAGTTCGATTACGCCGCACTTTTCATCGCCTACCTCGCGCACCTCCAGGTTCACGGCCTGCACACCGGGCACCGCGCCCAGCGTTTCCTTCAGACGGGCAGCGCCGAAGCTCTTCGGCAGATAGCCCTGTACCTGCACGGTGCGGTCGCTGATCGTCGGTACGAGCACCGAGCATGGCACATCGGCAAGAACCGGTGCAAGGGATGCAAGCGACGGGGCGGGTACGGGCGCCGGAGGCGGTACAGCCTGCGCCGCCGGCGGAACGGCTGGCGTGTCCGCCGCCTGTTCGCTGGCCTGCTGCTCGGCCGGCTCGCTATGCCGCCCCTGGTAATAGTTGAACACCGTCAGCAGGAGAATGGCGAAGATCGCACCCGACATCACCAGTCCCGCATATACGGTCAGCCGGTGCTCGCCGCTCATCTCTTCCAGGAAACGAGCGACCGTCGGCGTTCTACTGGCTCGTTCAAATGACAGCGCGGTCCGCAACGCACGCCATTGCCTGTGGCCGAGGCTTTTCGGCCGTTGCGGTTTCAGCCCAGCGCCGCGCGCCTGTGTTGCCGGCAGGCGGTCGAACGGATGCCGTCCGGTCAGCAGCTCATACGTGATGCAGCCAAGCGCATAGATGTCGTCGCGCGGGTCCGGCTCACGGTGTTCGAGGATTTCCGGGCTGGCATAGGCCGGCGTCATGCCGCCGAGGCTGCCTGGATCGAACACGGTCGCCTCCACCTCTTCCTCCGGTTTCTGGAAGACGCGTGCGATGCCGAAATCGATGACCTTCACCTCGCCGCCATCATTCAGGATCACGTTGGCCGGCTTGAAGTCGCAATGGACGAAGCCGCGCTCGTGGGCATACGCGAGCGCCTTGCCCATGCCGTTGACGATGCGCATCGCTTCCGCATAAGGCATACCCCTAAAATCTGGCATGCGCAGCGTGCGGCTCAGCGGCTGGCCCGACAAATACTCCATGGTGAGATACACCGTCGAGCCGTCGCGGTCGAAGTCGTACACCGTCACGATGTTCGGATGCGCCAGCCGCTGCGCCTTCTTCGCTTCGCGCTGCAGCGCGATCAGCGATTTCGGATGGCCACGGAACTGGACGTTCAGGACCTTGATCGCGATATAGGGATTGCGGTCCGACGCTTCCAGCTTGCGCAGGTCGAGCGCCCGATAAACCGTACCCATGCCGCCGAAGCCGATGCATTCCTCCAGCACGAAGCGGCCGTTGAGCGTGTCGCCGATGCCCTTCATGCGCTCCGGCTCGCCGTCTGCAGGCTCATCGTCGAATCTTGGCGGCATCGAGTGTGTGGTCGAGCGCTCGCTGCGGTTCCTGCCGCGCTTGGTCTGCACGCGGGTTGCGTCATCGTCCGCAGGCTGTTTCTGATCGGTCAGATGCTCGACCCGGCGGTGCAGCTCCGCATAGACATCCGGCGGCAGCTGCACGCGCGTCTGTTCGTCGCCCAGGATCTCCAGCAGGCGGGCGGAGTTGGCCTTGTTGTTCGCCAATGCGCGGTCCACCTGCGCGAAGAAGTCGTTGTGCGACAGGCTGCCGCTCTGAAAGGAATGGATCGCGTGCGCAAGACTAGCCGTACGTTTTGACATTGAGTTCCCCGAGTCATCGCCTGGTTCCTATAGCCTCGCACCGCCCCAAGGACCGGCTCCGTGACGGAACGCCTCGAATCAGACAAAACGGGCATCCGTAAATTCAACTTGTCTGCCGTCCACTTATCGCCGCTCAATACGGCGGCGCAGCAGTATTCTGGGCGCGCTCGTCTTCATGCGCATGCCCGTCGTGCGCTGTTGCGTCTGACCGAACAGCGCGCGCCGACATGTTGGGCATGGCCCGTCATTCACTGACGATGAAATGTCTGAGCGAGCGATGCACCGCTCTCGCAGAAAATAATTTTTCTCATATTTTTCAATGACTTGCGACCGCTCCACCGCCATCTCCCTCATGCTGGCACGGTGCCTGCAATACCTCTGTCGAGCGCAATGAAATGCTCACTACCAACCCAAACCACTTTTAGGAGAATCGCAATGCAAACACTGATCATCAAAGACCTGGCCGTTACCGAAGAACTCGATCGCAAGGC
>JAEZVM010000377.1 GCA_023420795.1 Pseudomonadota bacterium | reverse complement strand
AGGATCGGGCCACGGTATACGATGGCTCGTACAGCACCTGCGAAGGTCCGGATCCCGACTGGTACCTGAAGTCGGGCCGATTGAAACTCGACTCCGCCCGCGACGAAGGGATTGCATACGGAACGCTCGTGTATTTCAAGGGCGTGCCGATACTGGGTGCGCCGGCGATGTCGTTTCCGCTGTCGGATGCGCGCAAGTCCGGCTTTCTGCCACCCTCCATCGGCACGACCAGCAAGGGCGGCTTCGAGGTCACCGTTCCCTACTACTGGAATATCGCGCCGAATCGCGATCTGACCCTGTACCCGAAAATCTATTCGCGCCGGGGTCTGCAGCTCGGCGCCGACGGACGCTATCTCGGAGAAAGCTATTCGGGACAGACCAAACTGGAAGTGCTGGCCGACGATCAGCAGACCAATACCGACCGCTATGCGATTTCATCGACGCATAGACAGATTCTGGCTCGCGGCTGGACCGGCGGGTGGAATCTAAACAGTGCCTCGGATAACGATTATCCCACCGATTTTTCCAGCACCATCACGGCGGCATCGCAGCGCTTGCTGTTGCGCGACATGTATGTCAGCTATGGCAGCAGCTATTGGAGCACCGTTGCGCGCGTCTCCAACTATCAGGTGCTCCAGGATCCGCTGGCGCCCATTACTCGTCCGTATGACCGCTTGCCGCAAGTTACCTTCAATGCGGCGCGCCTGGATGTGAACGGCTTTGACCTGAATCTTACTTCGGATATCACGCATTTCTCGCACAAGGATTCCAATGTGGAGCGTGGAGAGCGCTTCTTTGTTAATCCAAGCGTAGCTTATCCGATCATCCGCCCCGGTTATTTTGTGACACCGAAGCTGTCGATGCACGCGAGCACATACAGCCTGGAAAACCGGGCGCCCGGCAAGAAGGATAGTCTGACGCGTGTACTGCCGACAGCATCGCTGGACAGCGGTTTGGTTTTCGAGCGAGATGCTTCGCTCCTCGGAAACGAGATGGTGCAGACACTGGAGCCGCGGCTGTTCTATGTATATACACCCTACAAGAATCAGGATGATTTTCCGCTGTTTGATACGGGCCTTGCCGCTCTGAATTTCGCACAGCTCTTCAGCGAGAACCGGTATGTCGGCCATGACCGTATCAGTGATGCCAATCAGCTGACCGCAGCGTTGATTTCCCGGTATATCGAATTCAATGGCGAAGAGCGCATGCGCTTCGCGGTCGGACAGCGTTTCGATTTCACCGACGAGGGGGAGCGGCGGGTAACCGGAACCCACGAGAGCCGTTCCGACGTGTTGCTGTCCGCTTACGGGCGGGTGACGCGTGAGCTGAGCATGGATGCGAACATCCAGTACAGCCAGACGCTGCATTCGACGAGTCGTGCAAATTACGGCGTACGCTGGCAGCCGGCACCGAAGAAGGTGCTGAACCTGCAATACCGGCTCGACCGTGTGATCGATCCGCGGAACATCCTGAAGCAGATCGACCTGTCGGCGCAATGGCCGTTCGCGCAGCGTTGGTATGGCGTCGGCCGCGTCAATTACTCGCTGCCCGACAGCAAGGTCGCGGAAGCGTTGCTCGGCGTGGAATACAAGGCCGACTGCTGGATCTTCCGTATCGTCGGCCAGCGCACGCCGACCGCGACGGGCGAAGCCACTTCATCGATCTTTTTCCAGCTTGAGCTGAGCGGACTGACGCGCCTCGGATCGAATCCGATCGAAGCGTTGCGCAGGAACATCCCTGGCTATCAGTTGATCAGCGAACCGAGCGAATCCAATAATCCTTAATGAAGCAGGTATCCATGAATATTTCCCGGAACATCAAGCTAGCCGCTGCCTTGTTATGCGCCTGCACCGTGGCGACGCCTCATGCGGGCGCGCAGGCAAATGCGGCAGGCGGAACGACCACACCTGCCGCACAAGCTCAGAAGCCGCCTCGCATCTATCTTGCCGATGCGATCATCGCTGTCGTCAACAATGAAGTCATCACCCGGCAGGAACTGGTGGAGCGCATGCGCATGGTCGAGCAGCGCATGAAAAATCAAGGCATCGCCCTGCCGCCACAGGCGGAGCTCCAGCGGCAACTGCTGGAACGCATGATCGTCGATCGCGCGCAGATGCAGCTGGCGAAAGAGTACGGCATTCGCGTGGACGATGCGATGCTCGACCGCGCCATCGCCCGTATCGCCGAGCAGAACAAGATGTCGATGCAACAGTTCCGTGCAGAGCTCGAGCGTGAGGGCACACCGTTCGCACGCTTCCGCGAGGAGATTCGCGAGGAAATCACGATGCAGCGCCTGCGCGAGCGCGAGGTCGATAACAAGATCCAGATCACGGAATCCGAAGTCGATAATTACCTCGCTGCGGAACGTGGCTCTGCCCAAGCGCAGCAGGAGTTCAACGTCCTGCACATCCTCGTGCGTATCCCGGAAAACGCGACGGCGGAGCAGATTGCCGAGCGCCGCAAGCGTGCCGAGGAAGCGCAGCAGCAATTGCAGGCCGGCGGCGATTTCGCCAAGCTGGCGGCCACCTATTCCGACGCGAGCGATGCGCTGCGCGGCGGCGACCTCGGCTGGCGCGGACAGGATCGCCTGCCGCAGCTATTCCTGGAAACGCTGGCCGGCATGAAGCAGGGCGATGTTTCTCCGGTAGTCAAGAGTGCCAACGGCTTCCATATCCTGAAGCTGGCGGGCAAGCGCAGTGCCAGCATGGTGAAGGCCGGCGCGCCGACTTCGATACAGCAGACGCACGTTCGCCACATCCTGATCAAGACGAACCAGATCGTCTCGCCTGCGGATGCGAAGCGCAAGCTGACCGAACTCAAGCAGCGCCTCGACAACAACGCCGCCAAGTTCGAGGAGCTGGCGAAAATGTTCTCCAACGATTTGTCCGCCTCCAGGGGCGGCGATCTCGGCTGGATTTATCCGGGCGATACCGTGCCGGAATTCGAGCGGGCGATGGATGCGCTGCAGCCCGGTCAGGTCAGTGAACCGATCGAGTCACCGTTTGGCTACCACCTGATCCAGGTGATCGAACGCAAGCGCGACGACGTATCTCAGGAGCGCCAACGCCTGATCGCCCGCCAGGCGATCCGCGAGCGCAAACTTGAGGAGGCAACCCAAGACTGGCTGCGCCAATTGCGCGACCGCGCCTATGTCGAGTACCGCCTAGACGGCAACGATGCAAGCTAGACCGACGATTGCCGTCACCTGCGGCGAGCCTGCAGGGATCGGCCCGGAGATTTCCATCAGGGCGGCGTGGGAGCTGCGTTCGAAGGTCAACAGCGTGCTGATCGGCGATGCCGCGCTGTTGTCGATCACGGCGGCTGAAATCGATCCTGCGATCCGACTGGTTGCCTTATCGACGCTGGCGCTGCGCAACAGCGGGCTGCCGCATCTGCCGCAGGATCGGATCATCGTGATCGATTGCCCGCTGGCCGAGCCCGCAGTGCCGGGCAAGCTGGATGCGCGCAACGGCCGCGCCGTGCTGCAGACGCTGGATGTCGGCATCCGGGGCGCGCTGCAGGGGCAGTTCGATGCGATCGTCACCGCACCGCTGCAGAAAAGCACGATCAACGATGCGGGCGTGCCGTTTACCGGTCATACCGAATATCTTGCCGAGAAAACCGGTACGACACAGGTGGTGATGATGCTGGCCGGCGGCGACCCGCTGCTGCGCGTGGCGCTGGCCACAACCCATCTGCCGCTGAAGGCCGTGCCGGCGGCCATCAGCTTTGACAGTCTTTTCCGCACGCTGGAGATCGTGCATCACGACCTGCAGCGCAAGTTCGCCATCACGCAGCCGCGCATCCTCGTGACCGGCCTGAATCCGCATGCCGGCGAGGGCGGCTATCTCGGGCGGGAAGAGATCGATGTGATTACGCCCGTGCTGCAGGCGGCGCAGGCCAAAGGCATTGCCGCTACCGGTCCGTATCCGGCCGACACGCTGTTCCAGCCGAAATATCTCGAACAGGCTGATTGCGTGCTCGCGATGTACCACGACCAGGGCTTGCCGGTGCTGAAGCATGCGAGCTTCGGGCGTGGCGTCAACATCACGCTCGGTCTGCCGATCATCCGTACGTCGGTCGATCATGGCACCGCGC
>JAEZVM010000364.1 GCA_023420795.1 Pseudomonadota bacterium | reverse complement strand
TCGCCGACCTCGTCAAGAATACGCTGATCGGCATCGTCATCGGCCTGCCGCTGATCTGGGTGATTCTGACGCTGATGGAAAAATCCGGCGACCTGTGGTGGCTGTATGCGTGGATCGTATGGAGCGGATTCCAGCTGCTGATGCTGGTGCTGTACCCGACCGTGATCGCGCCGCTGTTCAATAAATTCACGCCCCTGCAGGATGAAAGCCTGCGCGCGCGTATCGAAGGCTTGATGCAGCGCGTCGGCTTTGCATCGAAGGGCCTGTTTGTGATGGACGGCTCCAAGCGCAGCGCGCATGGGAACGCCTATTTTTCGGGATTCGGCGCCGCCAAGCGCATCGTGTTCTTCGATACGCTGCTATCCCGGCTGGGTCCGGAGGAAGTCGAGGCGGTACTGGCGCATGAACTCGGCCACTTCAAGCTCAAGCATGTGATCAAGCGTATCGCCGTGATGTTTGCGCTGTCGCTCGGTTTTCTGGCGCTACTCGGCTACCTGAAAACACAGGCATGGTTCTTCACCGGGCTCGGCGTCGATCCGATGCTAATGGGCGGCAATGATGCGATGGCCTTGATCCTGTTCATGCTGGTGCTGCCGGTGTTCACCTTTCTGTTTTCGCCACTGACATCGATCACCTCGCGCAAGCATGAGTTCGAGGCCGATGCATTCGCCGCAAAACACACGAAGGCGCAGGACCTCGTTTCGGCGCTGGTGAAGCTGTATGAGGATAATGCATCGACGCTGACGCCGGATCCGCTGCACTCCGCGTTCTACGATTCGCATCCGCCGGCCAGCATGCGCATCCGTCATCTCCTTGCCAGCCGATAGAGGAGCCATCATGGTAACTGCTGCAGAATTGCTCAAGAAAAAAGGCCGCCATCTCGACACCGGTCTGACCGACGCCGAAATCGCGGAACATCTCGCCGCCGTCGATCAATGGACGCTGGAAGGCGGCAAGATCGTCAGGACTTTCACGTTCGGGAATTACTACGAGACCCTGGCGTTCGTGAACGCGATCGCATGGACCATTCATGCGGACGATCATCATCCGGAACTGGTGGTGACGTACAACCGTTGCGTCGTGAAATTCGATACGCATTCCGTCAACGGTGGACGCGGCGGCATTTCCGAGAACGACTTCATCTGTGCTGCAAAGATCGATGCGATCTTCGAGCAAGGCGCGCATTGACCGATGGCTGGCGACATCGGCACCGTCATCGCCGCGCACGGCCGGCATTACCTGGTTCAGACCCATTCCATCCGCCTCCATTGCGTCACGAGAGGAAAGAAAAGCGATGTCGCCGTCGGCGATGTCGTCAGGCTAAAACAGACTTCGCCCGACCAGGGCGTGATCGAATCGATAGAAGACCGAAAGACACTGCTATACCGCTCGGACCAGTACAAGTCCAAGCTGCTTGCTGCCAACGTCACGCAACTCTTCATCGTGGTCGCGACCGAACCGGGCTTTTCCGATGATCTGGTGTCGCGCGCGCTGGTCGCAGCGGAGGCTGCGGGCATCAGCGTCCAAATCATCCTGAACAAGATCGACGTGGTCGAACTGCTACCGAGGATGCGCGAACGGCTTGCGCTGTATGCCGGGCTCGGCTATTCGATCCATGAAGTCTCCGCGCAAGGCCTTCCCGAACAGACCTGCGCGGCGCTCCGGCCGCTGCTCCAGGGACAATCGACGATCCTGATCGGCCAGTCCGGCATGGGCAAGTCGTCTCTCATCAATCTGCTGGTGCCGGATGCAGAACTGGCCACGCGCGAGATTTCCGCCGCGCTCGATTCCGGCAAGCACACCACGACATTTACCCGGCTGTTCATGCTCGACGAAGAAAGCGCCGTCATAGACTCGCCAGGCTTTCAGGAATTTGGCCTGTACCACCTGACGGAGGGCATGTTGGAGCGCGCATTCCGCGATTTCACCCCGCACCTCGGAAATTGTCGTTTCTATAATTGCCACCACCTGAATGAACCGGGCTGCGCAATCCTTGCCGCAGTCGAAGCCGGCGGGATTTCCCCCATGCGCCATGCGCTCTATCAGCAGCTGGTGCATGAATCCTCGCAAAAGCTCTATTGAGAATGGGTCTTTAGTTATCTTTTCGGGGGAAAATCTCTTATAATTTAACGGGTTATCACACTACCGGCGGCAGGCGCCACCTGGCCGCCGTTTTCATTTTATGGCGATCAAACACTTCCTCCAGTTTTCCGACTTTACGCTTGACGAATTCGAGTACCTAATCGAACGCACGAAGATCATCAAGCGCAAGTTCAAGAATTACGAGACCTATCACCCGCTGCTCGACCGCACGCTGGTGATGGTGTTCGAAAAGAATTCGACCCGCACCCGGTTGTCCTTCGAGGCCGGCATGCACCAGCTCGGCGGCGCGGCGATCTACCTCAACACCCGCGACAGCCAGCTCGGCCGCGGCGAACCGGTAGAAGACGCGGCGCAGGTCATGTCCCGCATGTGCGACATCATCATGATCCGCACTTTCGGTCAGGAAATCATCGACCGCTTCGCCAAGAATTCGCGCGTGCCCGTCATCAACGGCCTGACCAATGAACACCATCCGTGCCAGGTGCTGGCCGATGTATTCACCTTCATCGAGCATCGCGGCTCGATCGCCGGCAGGACGGTTGCATGGATCGGCGACGCCAACAACATGCTCTACTCCTGGCTGCAGGCGGCGCAGGTGTTCGGCTTCCATGTGAACGTATCGACGCCGAAGGGCTACGAGATCGATCAAGCGCTGATCGCCGCCGACAACAGGAATTACACGGTATTCGCCAATCCGTCCGACGCCTGCGCAGGCGCACACTTGGTGACCACCGATGTCTGGACCAGCATGGGCTACGAGGAAGAAAACGCGGCGCGCCTGAAGGCTTTCGATGGCTGGATCGTCGATGGCGAGAAAATGAGCCGCGCGCAACCGGATGCCCTGTTCATGCACTGCCTGCCCGCACATCGCGGCGAGGAGGTTGCGGCCGAAGTCATCGATGGTCCGCAATCGGTCGTTTGGGACGAGGCCGAAAACCGCCTGCATGTCCAGAAGGCGCTCCTTGAATACCTGGTTCTGGGCAAGCTCAGCTAATCAGACCCGTGATCGCCTGACCGCTCTTCATCCAATTCACAATCAGCAAGCGAAACAAAAATCATGTCGACCATTCTCCAGTCCGTACCCGTCAACCAGAAAGTGGGCATCGCCTTTTCCGGCGGGCTCGATACCAGCGCCGCACTGCACTGGATGCGCCAGAAAGGCGCGATCCCGTACGCCTACACGGCGAACCTGGGCCAGCCCGATGAATCCGATTACAACGAGATCCCGAAAAAGGCCAAGCTATACGGCGCGGAACAGGCTCGCCTGATCGACTGCCGCGAGCAACTGGTCGCGGAAGGCATCGCCGCACTGCAAAGCGGCGCTTTCCACATCTCGACCGCCGGCATCACCTACTTCAACACGACGCCGCTGGGGCGCGCCGTCACCGGCACGATGCTGGTCGCCGCGATGCAGGAAGACGAAGTCAACATCTGGGGCGACGGCAGCACGTTCAAGGGCAATGACATCGAGCGCTTCTATCGCTATGGCCTGCTGGTGAATCCGTCGCTGAGGATCTACAAGCCATGGCTCGATCAGCAATTCATCCAGGAACTCGGCGGCCGCAAGGAAATGTCGGAGTTCCTGATCAAGTCGGGCTTCGACTACAAGATGTCGGTCGAGAAGGCATATTCGACCGACTCCAACATGCTGGGCGCGACGCACGAGGCGAAGGATCTCGAATTCCTCAACAGCGGCATCAGGATCGTCAACCCGATCATGGGCGTCGCGTTCTGGCGCGACGACGTCGAAGTCAAGCCCGAGGAAGTTACCGTGCGTTTCGAGGAAGGCCGCCCGGTCGCACTGAACGGCATCACCTTTGCGAACGCAGTCGATCTGATGATGGAAGCTAACCGCATCGGCGGCCGCCACGGCCTGGGCATGAGCGACCAGATCGAGAACCGCATTATTGAAGCGAAGAGCCGCGGCATCTACGAGGCTCCCGGCCTGGCGCTGCTGTTCATCGCCTACGAGCGCCTGGTCACCGGCATCCACAACGAAGACACGATCGAGCAGTACCGCGAGAACGGCCGCAAGCTCGGCCGCCTACTGTATCAGGGCCGCTGGTTCGATCCGCAGGCGATCATGCTGCGCGAAGCGTCGCAGCGCTGGGTCGCACGCGCAGTCACCGGCGAAGTCACGCTGGAACTGCGTCGCGGCAACGACTACTCGATTCTGAATACCGAGTCGCCGAACCTCACTTACGCACCGGAACGCCTGTCGATGGAAAAAGTGGAAGATGCGCCGTTTACGCCGCAGGACCGTATCGGCCAGCTGACGATGCGCAACCTGGACATCACCGACACGCGCGCAAAGCTCGGCATCTACACCGATACCGGTCTGCTTTCGTCGGGCTCCTCGGTTGCACTGCCGCGCCTCGAAAAGAACGGCGACCAGTAAGGGAGGACAGAGAATGGAAGGAACTGTTTTCGGCTTCACCGAACAGCAGATCGCCGACTTCGGCACCACCTGGGGCGTCGCCGGCCTGATCCTGTTCATGCTGTTCATCGTCGGCGAAATCGCCTGGCGCTCGAAGGCTGGCAAGCGCGGCACCTTCTTTCTGTTCCTGGTACTGACTCTCGGCATGGTCGGCTTCATCGCCAAGACGGTGATCCAGGAAGTACTGAAGGTATAGCATTTGCGAAATGCATGGCCGCCCGGCGGCAATGCATGCAATCGAAAGGACCCGTCAAGGGTCCTTTTTTTGGCCATTAGCGCCGCAAAGATTTTTCATTTCCCGAAAAGGAGGCAGCATGACTACTCAGTTCGACAACGTTTCCGTCGTCAAGAAAGCCAACATCTACTTCGACGGCAAGTGCGTCTCGCACACCGTGCTGTTCGCCGACGGCACGAAGAAAACCATAGGCGTGATTTTCCCGTCGTCGCTGACGTTCAATACCGGCGCGCCGGAAATCATGGAACTGAACGCAGGCAAGTGCCGCATCCGCCTCAAGGGCGAAGATGACTGGAAGACTTACGAAGGCGGCCAGAGCTTCAACGTGCCGGGCAACTCCAGTTTCGACATCGAAACGCTGGAGACGCTGGATTACGTCTGCCACTTTGTCGCGGCGTAATCGGCCTTAAATGAAGACAGGTTCGGGTTCGAGCATCACGCCGAACCTGGACATCACATCTGCTTGAATTGCGGCAGCCAGTTCCGCGATTTCCCTACCGCTGGCGCCGCCACGGTTGACCAGAACCAGCGCCTGCTTCTCGTACACGCCTGCCGCGCCCAGGCTCTTTCCCTTCCACCCACTCTGGTCGATCAACCAGCCGGCGGCAAGTTTGAAAACGCCGCCCGGTTGCGCATGGCTGACCAGGTTCGGATAACGCACCAGCAGAGCATTGCGCTGATCTTCGGACACCACCGGGTTCTTGAAGA
>JAEZVM010000325.1 GCA_023420795.1 Pseudomonadota bacterium | reverse complement strand
ATTCCCGCCTCGGACAACGGCATGTCGCTACAGAACGAAGAGCGCTTCCTGCAATTGCTGCAACCCGTACCCACTCATCTCGCGACCAACGCGGAAGCCTTGCGCGCCGCCTATAGCGAATATCAGGAGCGCTCGGTCGCGCGTACCGGCCTGCGCAAGATCTACATCGTGACGCTGACGCTGACGCTGCTGCTGGCGATCTTCGGCGCAATCACCGCCGCCTTCCTGATCGCAGGCGATCTCGCGCAGCCATTGCTGGTGCTCGCGGAAGGCACCAAGGCGGTAGCCGAGGGCAACCTGTCACCGCGCCCGATCGTCGCCACGAACGACGAACTAGGTACGCTGACGCAGTCGTTCAACACGATGACACGCCAGCTGTCGGAAGCACGCGCGTCGGTCGAGCGCAATCGCGCCGCGCTGGAGAATGCGAAGGCCTATCTCGAATCGGTGCTGGCCAACATGTCGGCAGGCGTGATGGTGCTCGATGGCCAGTTTCGGCTGGTCACCTGCAACGAGTCGGTCGAGCGCATCCTGCAGAATGATTTCGATGCGCATATCGGCAAGCCTCTGGGCGCAATCGACGGCCTCGAACCGCTGGCAAACGCAATTACCACCGCGTTCTCGGAACAGCGTGCGCAGTCGGCGGGCGGCGCCGGCGACTCGCCTGATGAACTGCACTGGCAAAAGCAGATCGAGGTGCCGCGTCGCGCGGCGGAATCTGAAACCGACAACAACATCACGCTGCTGGCGCGCGGCTCCTATCTGCCGGTCGCCGACGGCACCGGCTATATCGTGGTGTTCGACGATATCTCGGACGTCATCTCGGGGCAGCGCACGATTGCCTGGGCCGAAGTGGCGCGGCGGCTGGCGCACGAGATCAAAAATCCGCTGACGCCGATCCAGCTTTCGGCGGAGCGCCTGCAGATGAAGCTGGAGCCGAAGCTGGCGGAAAATGATGCCGCCATTCTCACCAAAAGCACCACGACCATCGTCAACCAAGTAGCCGCAATGAAGCGCATGGTGGATACCTTCCGCGACTACGCGAAGACGCCGTCTGCCGCATTGCAACCGCTGAACCTCAATGCGCTGATCGAGGAGATCCTGAACTTGTACGTCAGCGGCGACGAGCGCGACATCATCCATGCGTCACTGTCGGCCGACCTGCCGCAGGTGATGGGCGACGCCACGCAACTGCGGCAGGTGATTCATAATCTTCTGCAGAACGCGCAGGATGCGGTTGCCGACCGGCCTGCGGAAGCGGACAGGCCGCGCATCGACGTGGTCACTGAAACCGTTCACTATGAAGGTTCGGATGGCAGGCGCAGCACCGCGGTGCGCCTGTCGGTCAGCGATAATGGTCCTGGTTTTGCGCCCAAGATCCTGACGCGCGCATTTGAGCCTTATGTAACGTCCAAGTCGCGCGGCACCGGACTGGGGCTTGCGGTGGTGAAAAAAATAATCGACGAGCACGGCGGCCGGATCGATATCAAGAACCGTTCCGCCAGCAGCGGCGCAAAAGTCGCGATTTTGCTGTTAAAGTTAGCGCCGGGCTCCACACTATTACCGGGTGCGGTCGAAACAGCCTGACAATATCGGGCTCCATCGATAGCGCCTGAAAAGAACGGAGACAATTGCAGTTATCAAGGTAAGCATATGGCAAACATTCTGGTAGTCGATGATGAAATGGGCATCCGGGAATTGCTCTCGGAAATCCTGGGCGATGAAGGACATGCGGTCGCCACCGCCGAAAATGCGCAGCAGGCGCGGGAAATGCGCGCGCAGGAAAAGCCGGATCTGGTGCTGCTCGATATCTGGATGCCCGATACCGACGGCGTGACGCTGCTGAAGGAATGGCAGCGCGACGGCCTGCTCACCATGCCGGTGATCATGATGTCCGGCCACGCCACTATCGATACTGCCGTCGAAGCGACCCGCATTGGCGCGCTGAACTTCCTTGAGAAGCCGATTGCATTGCAAAAACTGCTGAAGGCAGTTCAGCAAGGCCTGTCGCGCCCGCAGGAAACGATACGTCCGGCGCCGATCTATCACGCCCGACCGGTGACTATGCCGGTGGAACCGGAAGCCGTCGCGATGCCGTATGTGACGACTGCTTCCGTCGGCATGCAGCCCGCTGCAGCACCGGCGATGATCGTATCCGACACGCAGTTGTTCGGACTGTCCTTTGATCTGCCACTGCGCGAGGCGCGCGACGCATTCGAGCGCGCCTACTTCGAACATCATCTGGTCCGTGAGGGCGGCAGCATGACGCGCGTTGCGGAAAGAACCGGCCTGGAGCGCACCCACCTGTACCGCAAGCTCAAGCAACTCGGCGTGGAACCGAGCAAGCTAACGAAAAAAGGGTGACGCTCACCACGCTGGTCACCGGCGCAAGCATATCCAAGCGCGAGGTCGCGATTGCCGGCGCACTGGAAGCAGACAAAACCACTGCGCTGATACTCGAAGGAATTCCTGACGGCCGCTCGCCTCTGGATGCAATGGCAGGCTCATCTGCATCAAGTAATCAACTTCGCATTTTCCGCATTGTTCCGGGTTGCCTGTGTTGCACCGGCAATCTGACCATGCGTGTCACACTCAACCGCCTCTTGCGCCAGCCGCCACAACGGCTCTTTATCAGCCTGGCAAGTGCCGAGCATCTGGATCGCCTGCACGCCTTTCTGCACGAACCTCCCTACTGCGAATTCCTGCAACTCACTAAAGATTTGCAGGCCTGAAGCCGTTTCCTCCAATACAGGGAGCGGTTTATATTCCTGGGCTCATTTGCGATGACTTGAAAAGACCGGGCTTGGCCCCATTTTTGCATCAACGGTAAGGACTTACCTGCAATTATTCCGTAGCACAAGGAGCGCAACATGAACTTAATCTACAACAGCGACCAGTACAGCGTCGTAGAGTTTGGAGCTGACGATGGGCGCGAGGCTTTGCGCTTTGGCGGATACGAGATCATGGACAAATCCGGCAAGCGCGAAATCTTTATCGGCGGTACTCTCGCTCGCTCTTTCAGGGAAGAAGTTGAAAATCTGATCGCGACCGAACCCAGCATTGAAGAGATCGACGACTTCCTCGGCAAATATGATGCGCTGATGCGTCAGCCGGTTACACTGCACTAGCGCTTTTTACAAACCCGGCCGAAAGAAGGAAAATGATCGTTCTTTCGGCAGCACAGGGGCGTGCCGGTTTTCCATCCGATCCTGTGGCATGATGGCGGGCGTTGTAATTTCATGTTTCTGAGTTGCCGGTGTCGCCGCGTGCGATCCGGCCCGCACGAAGAAGCCCGTCATGCATGCAAGCCAATTCCAGTCCGATCAGCAGCGCCCAGACCGGCGTGCATGAGCAGTTAGCGACAGTCGTCGAAAAGCACGCCCGCACCGAATTCCGCAAGCCGATTACCGCGTATAACCGCCGTGCCTTTGATGAGAGCATCGCGGCGTGGCAGGCTGCGGGCAGCGCGCCGCTAATCCTTGATTCAGGCTGCGGCGTGGGGCTGTCAACGCTGCATCTCGCTACCCGCTTCCCCGAACATTTCGTCATCGGCGTCGATCAGTCCGCGCATCGACTGGCGCGCAATACCATCTGGCACGGTGCCCTACCGCCCAATTACACGCTGGCACGAGCGGACCTGATTGATTACTGGCGCCTGTTGCATCTGTCCGGTGTGCGACTGGCGCGGCATTACATTCTCTATCCGAATCCCTGGCCGAAAATCGGCCATCTGGCGCGACGCTGGCATGGACATGCAGTATTCCCGACGCTGCTTGCCTTGGGTGGCACGCTGGAATGCCGAAGCAACTGGAAGATTTACATTCAGGAGTGCGCCGCTGCACTTACGCAGCTGACCGGCCAGGAGGTTCACTGCGAGCACTATGTTGCCGATCAATCCATTACGCCGTTTGAACAGAAGTACAGCGCCTCCAGCCACTCATTGTGGCGATGCATCGCGAAGCTGGAAGCAGCGAAGGCCTTGCAGTAAAAGAATCATTTCTTTCACGCTGAAGAGCGACTGATTTCGCAGCAGAAATCCATTTTTGACCGATCACAAACCGGCGCCGCGTTGTTATAAATTCCCCTATTTATGGCATTGTTATGGCAACTAAAAGCCGGTAACCTCGACTGGTGTTCAGAGCTTGAAACAAACAATCGACAAATGTCGAGATTCTGATACCCCAGCAGCAGCGATGTGTAGCAATTACACCCCAAGGCCGCAGCAAGCCCTTCGAGCCGCATCCGGAATCTCGACACGCCTCTACAAGACAAGGTAGTGTGAAATGCTGCAAGTCTCTCCTTCCGTACCCACGAATCAGCCGGTTCTGGTATTGCGCCTTTCCGGCCAAAACGGCCAGCCCTGCCGCTACATCGAGGCATTGAAGGAAAATGGCCTCGACCTGATCGAATGCTTTACGCTGGAAGCAGCTTCCGAGGCAGCACAGGGCGGCTGCCGCGTCGGCCTTCTGGTGGTGACGCAGAATGCAGAACTCACCCACCTCGACAGATGCGAGCCGTTCATCAGCAACAACAGAATCTCCTGGGTCGGGCTGGTGGCACAGGAGCTGATTTCGATGCCGCGCATGCATGAATTCATCGCCGAGCATCTGTTCAACTTCATCACCCTTCCTGCCGAGCTCGATCACATCGTGCTGACACTGCGCCATGCCTGGGGCATGGCTTTTGTGCGCGGCGCTCGGCAATCCCAGTCGCCGGAACCGCTGCCGGACGATTCGGATTTCGTCATGGTCGGAAAGACGCCGCAGATGCTGCAGCTCACGAGCCAGTTGCAGAAGGTGGCGCGCACCGATGCATCCGTACTGATCACCGGACCATCGGGCACCGGCAAGGAACTTGCCGCGTTGTCGATCCACCGCCAGTCGGCGCGCCGAGATGCGCCTTTCGTCGCGGTCAACTGCGGCGCGATTGCGCCGCAGTTGTTCCAGTCCGAACTGTTCGGCTACGAGAGAGGCGCGTTCACCGGTGCGAGCCAGCGCAAGATCGGCCGCATCGAAGCAGCGCAAGGCGGCACGCTGTTCCTCGATGAAATCGGCGACATGCCGTTCGAGATGCAGGTCAACCTGCTGCGCTTTCTGCAGGAGAAGACCATCGAGCGCGTCGGCGGCAACGAAACGCTGGAAATCAACGTGCGCGTCATCGCCGCCACCAATGTCGATCTGGCCGACGCAGTCAGGCAGGGGCGCTTCCGCGAAGACCTGTATTACCGCATCAATGTGGTCTGCATCGAAATGCCGCCGCTGGCCGACCGCGGGCAGGACATCGAAGACATCGCGAAATACTATTTTGCAAAGTTCGCCGGGATGCACAACCGGAGCCTGCGCGGCTTTTCCAAGGCGGCAATGAACGCAATGCTCAGCCATCCCTGGCCCGGCAATGTGCGCGAGCTAGTCAACCGGGTGCAACGCGCGACAGTCATGGCCGAAGGCCGCTTCATCCAGCCGGAAGACCTCGGCCTCGACCGCAACGGCGAGCAGGCGCAACTGATGTCGCTCGAAGACGCGCGCGCGGATGCCGAGCGCACGATGATCAAGCGCGCCCTCTCCCAGTCGCGCAACCAGATTTCGCGCGCAGCGTCGCTGCTCGGCGTATCACGCGTTACCCTGTATCGCCTGATTGAAAAGTACAACATCCGGCCTGACACTGCGCCGACGATGAACGCACCGCTTCTCAATCGCAGAAAGCCGGACCTGGAAGCGCGCAATAGCTAGGGCGTGTCATCAATTGCTCCGCACTCTCAAAGCAATTGATGACACGCCCTAATCGCTGCGCTTTTGTAATGAAGACGCTGCATAAAAGGAAATGCAGCGTCTTCGTACGTGCCTGGCCTTGCCGGAGCCGTTTTTCAGCTTGCCTGCATCAGATCTTCGACAGGTTCCTCTGCGGCGTAAGCGCGCAGAATTTCGGCGAGCCGGCTTGCGGCAGGAGTGGCGCACCATGGGCGGCCGTGGATCAGATACAGGATGACCTTGCAGGTATGCCTGTCCTTCAGCGGCAATTGCTTCAGCACTCCTTGATCCAGCCAATTCCGTACCCGGTGTTCGGGCAGCCATGCATAACCGAGCCCTTCCGTCACCGCGGTTACCACGGAATCGAAGCTGTTCATCACCCAGCGCCGAATATGCTTCGGATTGGTCGTTCCGGTCTTTTCCTGCGTGCTGGCGGTACTCATGTCGATCTGGACATGGCGTCCAAGGTCGAGGGCGGTAATTTCCCTCCCTAGCCGCAGCAGAGGATGCGCCTCGTGCGCAACAGCGACATACTCTACTTCGATCAATGGTTCTCCGAGCAGGCCCAGCGGCACGCGCTCGCTGATCGCAAGATCGAGATTGGGATCGCGCAAGACATCTTCCACCTGCGAGGTAGCGACCTCCCGCAGGCGAACGTGCGCATTGCCTTCACCGCTTGAACTGAACCTGTTCAGGGCGCGCGTCAGCAAATGGACCGGGAAGTTATGATCGACGACCAGGCGTATCTCCTGCCCCCATCCCTGCCCCAGCTGCTTGGCAAAGGATTCGAGCTCGATGGCTTCCTTCAGCACGTTGCGCGAACGCTCCAGCAAGGCTCGCCCTTCCGGAGTCAGCATCGCCTTGCGTCCTTCGATCCGCAACAGCGCAGTGCCGAGCTGGTCCTGCAGCTTGGCGATCGTGTAGCTGATGGACGACTGACTAACATGCAGCGCCTTTGCGGCTTCGGCAAATCCGCCGCAGTCAATGACTGCATGGAATATGCGCCATTGCTTGAGGCTTACATACATGTTGTGAGTATCATGCGGCCGCGAGCGGTACATCGTGCGCGCACCATCATGCTGTAGCGATTGCGCAGGAGCCTGCTGCTTTCTTGATTGAGCCATCTTTCCTCCTTCACGGTACAGAGATCGGCAAGGAGAACTTGCGTTCATGCCGGATATCAGTCCTGCAAGGGCATCACGATGACAACTGTGCTGCTTCATCAATGAAGCGGTGTTGCCGATCGTGCCATGTCATATCGTGGCGCATCCCACTGATGTTACTGATTGCAACTCTATGCGAGCGAGTTCATCTGCCGTCTCCTGCGCGCCTGCATAGCGCAGAGATGACTGCCACTGGAAGAATGAACATAGATTATTGGATTGAACGAACTGAAGAGTGTATTAAACGCAAACGTCGCGTACATCGCGTACCAGATAAGCGACATTGATTCTGATGCGCAAGGGATTTGTGGAATCGGCCTGTTTCGCGGAGCAAACATCAATTCCCTGAGAGCGAAAAAGCCCGCCACACTTGCACATGCAAATAATGGCGGGAACCGGAGAAGCTGATTTAACGGTGTTGGAACATCGAAGCTTTCATTGCTGTGCGCATTCCTTACGCAAGCGGAGTAGAGGTCATCTTTCTGCTCCTGCTATCGCAACAGCTGTGCCAGAGGCATAAGCGCTTGATTCAAATGAGGTAATCGCGACGACATGAGAGCAGAGGCCGTTTCACTGTCCGCGCATGTATCCTCCGCGCCGCGAATGCGGCAACACCTCGCATATCAAACGCGCCTGCTTGCGACGATTGTTCCTCAGGCAGACAGGAAAATGGCTTTTTCAGGCGTTTTTCGCTTCACGCATCATCCGTGCTGCACGCATCGACGATGTCCAATTGCGTAACGCATGCGCGTTGCATCCGGCAACAAAATCACGCGAATAAAAAAAGGGCGTGCAAGCTGCACGCCCAACCCTTGGATCCAGGACATTCCCCACTATGAAATGTCCCACGCCGCGTAAAGCGGCGTTCTACTACCGGAGGTATCGAGCACCCGCCGTCAGGGACTGCGTGTATCGATAATGCAAAGTGTATAGATTGCGCACTTGATGAAAAACGCCAATAATCGCAAGGATTTATTTCGCTCGCAGAAACAATAGGAAGTCTCGTATATGGACCGGCTGCAATCGATGCGTGTTTTCGCGAAAGTCGTCGAACAGGGCAGCTTCGCAAAAGCGGGACAGGTGCTGGATATATCGAATGCGGTAGTCACGCGCCATGTCGCCGATCTGGAAGAACATCTTGGCACGCGCCTACTCAATCGCACCACCCGCAAGCTGTCGCTGACGGAAACCGGACATGCGTATCTGGAACGAGTGATCCAGATCCTGCAGGAAATCGACGATGCCGAAGCAATCGCTTCCGCGCAATCGCAAAAGCCCAGCGGCAACTTGCGTATTTATTCGCATCTCGGATTCGGACAGTTGCAACTAGCGCAACTGCTGCCTGCTTATACGCGCGAATATCCGGACGTCACGCTGGACCTGATGCTGTCGAACCGCGCCGTCGATCTGGTGGAAGACCGGTTCGACGTCGGCGTCTTCATCGACTTCCAAAAGTTCGATGCCAGCATGGTCGCGCGCCAGCTCGGCATGTCGGAGGTGCTGCTGTGCGCATCGCCTGCATACGTCAAGCAACATGGCACCTTGCGGACGATGGCAGACATTTCCCGGCATGCCTGCCTGAATTTTTCCTACGAACAGGTGCGCCACCACTGGCCGACAAAAGGGCCGAACGGCGAAACCGTGAATATCCCGATCACCAGCAAGGTGGTATCGAACAATGGCGAACTGCTGCGCCAATGCGCGCTGGCAGGCATGGGCATCATGCTGCGGCCCTCGTTCTCGCTGGGTGACGATCTGGCAACGGGGAGGCTGGTACGCCTTCTGCCCGACCAGCGGCTGGGCCAATTGTCGGTTGTGCTGGTCTATCCGAGCCGCCGGCTGCTGTCGGCGAAAGTGCGCAGCTTCGTCGATTTCATGATCAGAGAGTTTCCCAAACCGGAAAGCGATCCGTGGCTGACGCCATAGCAGCCTAGGGCAAGGCCCGACACGCATCCGATAACGGACGTGCTATGTTGTAGTTACCCGTCATCTTCAACGACAAGCCCATGTGCCAGCTGCTCGGAATGAATTGCAACGTCCCCACGGACATCGTGTTCAGCTTCACCGGCTTCGCCACGCGTGGCGGCCGTACCGATGTACATAAGGATGGCTGGGGCATTGCCTTCTTCGAGGATGCCGGCGTGCGCCACTTCGTCGATTATGAAGCGGCAATCACGTCGCCGATCGCCGATCTGATCAAGCGTTATCCGATCAAGTCGAAAAACGTCATCGCGCATATCCGCAAGGCGACCCAGGGCCGCGTCGCGCTCGAAAATTGCCATCCGTTCGTGCGTGAACTGTGGGGCCGGTACTGGGTGTTTGCGCATAATGGCGACCTGAAGAATTTCGTGCCGGCGCTGGATGGCGCATTCCGCCGCGTCGGCAATACCGACAGCGAGCTGGCGTTCTGCTATCTGCTGCAGGAATTGCGGCGCCGTTTCGGCGACACGCCGCCCGACTTGCCCTCTCTCAGGACGGCATTGCAGGAGCTGACAGAAAAAATTGCAGCCCACGGGCCGTTCAACATGATGCTGTCGGACGGCACGGCATTATTCGTGCATTGTTCGACCCAGCTGCACTACATCGTGCGCCAGCATCCGTTTACGACTGCCCGATTGTCGGACGAAGACCTGAATGTCGATTTTTCGCAGGTCACCACGCCGAACGATCGTGTCGCGGTCATTGTGACCACCCCGTTAACCCTGAACGAAACCTGGATACCGTTTGCGCCGGGCGAGCTGAAAGTTTTCGTGGACGGCATGCCGGTACAGTCTTGAAGCCAGTTCGTTCATAGAACGCAATAAGGTTGCACTGCACAATAAAAAATTTCCACATAGAAATAATTTTGCGCTACTCTGAAATCAGAGACACGAAGTTCGGCACTCTCTCCTATGTCAAAACCGAGTGCGTACAGGCCGTATGCGTTGCGGCTCAAGGCAGGGCGAACAGGCGCAAACGTATCGTCAGAGCCTGACGGCGACCCATACGACCTGTACGCACTTGTCATCCGCGGCCGGCGCACGATCGATACATGAGAGAGGTTCCATTACAAACATAATAAGAACTCACGATGACCGCCACTTCAACGCCCGCCGACGGCGGAGCTCCCCCGTTACGGGTGCGCGAATTTTTTCTTGCGCGCCAGCCGATTCTCGACCGTAACCAGTCGCTGGTCGGGTATGAACTGCTGTTTCGCAATGCCGCTGTTGGCCCGGCCAGCTTTACCAGCGACCTGTCGGCCACTGCCTCCGTAATCGCCCACGCATCGCAGCTCGGCATGGAAAAGGTGATCGGCGACTCCTTCGGCTATCTGAACGCCGATGCCGCAGTTTTGATGAGCGATATTTTCCAGTTCCTGCCACGCGAAAAAATCGTGCTGGAGATTGTCGAAACGATGAAGGCGACACCGGAGGTAATCGAGCGCATCGAGCAGTTGGTCAGTGACGGGTTCCGTTTCGCGCTGGACGACGTAATCACCGACAGCGCCGACGTACAGCGGCTGCTGCCGCTGGTGGACACCATCAAGCTCGACCTGCGCGACATGCCGCTGTCCGCTCTGCTGAAGCTGACGTCCCAATTCAAGCGCGCCAACAAGAAGCTGCTGGCGGAAAAGGTCGAAACCCAGGAGCAGTTCCAGCTCTGCATGGAACTCGGCTTCGATTATTTTCAGGGCTATTACTTCGCCAAGCCGCTTATCCTGAGCGGAAAAAAACTGTCACCTTCGCAGCTGGCGATCGTCAATCTGATGAATCTCGTCAATTCCGATGCGGACAATGTCGAGATCGAATCCAGCATCAAGAAAGATATCTCGCTTTGCTTCAATCTGCTGCGCCTGGTGAACACGCCTGCTGTTGGCGCCAGGTACCGCATTGACTCGGTCAGCCAGGCGCTGATGATCCTTGGCCGCAATCAGCTGCAGCGCTGGCTGCAGATCATGCTGTATGCCGAACCATGCAAGAAGGGGCGCGGCATGACGCCGCTGCTGATGCTCGCCGCAACGCGCGGCAAGCTGCTTGAACTGATTGCACAGCAGATCGAACCGCGCAATCGCAGCATGGCCGAAACCGCTTTCACCGTCGGCATCATGTCGCTGATGGATACGCTGTTCAGCATGCCGATGACGGAAATCCTCGAACAGATTCCGGT
>JAEZVM010000262.1 GCA_023420795.1 Pseudomonadota bacterium | reverse complement strand
ACGCCATCTGCTCCTGCCGCATCAGGCATGCCTTCTCGCCGAAGATTTCGCCCTGCCGCAAGGTCGCCAGCGGATACTCGTTGCCCTCCTCGCTGCGCACCACTCGCACTTCGCCCTGGCGCACCACATAAAGACGGCGGTCCTCGCGCGTATCCTGCTTCAGGATCTCCTTGCCAGCCGCGACGCGCTTGACGCCAACGCTGCGCACCAGTTCTTCCAGCTCAGCCTTGTCCACCTTACCGCGCAAGTCGAACAGGCGCGCCACCACGCCGCCGGCGGAACTGATCGCGACATAGCTGGTAACGAAGGCCTGCGCCGCCGGATTGCGGGCGATCACCGGCTCGATTGCCTTGCGCGGGATGAACAGTAGTTCTGTCTTGGCCGACGCGCGCACCGAGGACTCATGCCAGTAATCGCGCAGCATCGCGATATCGGCGAACACTTCGCGCGCCTTGCGCACACCCATGCTGATTTCCTTGCCGTTCTCCTCGGTGAACATGCGCACCGAACCGGACTTGATCACCAGCAGGCCGTTGGCAGGCTCACCGGCATTGCACACCGTGTCGCCAAAAGAGAAGAAGCGGGATTCAGTCTGCGCGGCGAGACGTTCCAGCTCGTCGTGCGTGAACGGGGAAAGAATTTCGACCGACGAGAGAAATTCAGCGAGCGACTGCGGCTCGGGAGCTGCCGCCTGCCTCGCCGGCTTGTCCTGTTGCTGTTTTGGCGGCGCGTCCATACGTTCCCGGCGCGTTTAACGCGCTTCGATCACATGCTCCTGCGAACGGGCCATCAGCCATTCCTCGCGCAGCAGGCGACGCACTTCCGCGGCGGTATCCTCGTCCAGCGTGGCCGGGTGCTTCGCATTCACCGCAAAGATTTCGAAGAAGGAACGGTCGGCGGACGGGAACGGCCCGAGCAGGTCGCCGACATCGGCATTGAATACTTTTGCCTCGATGTCGGTCTTGAGCGAGCCGCGCAGCACCTTGCCGATCAGACCGCCTCGTTCGCGCGTGTCCGCAATCGAATGCTCGCTCGCCATTTCCTCGAAGCTTTCCGGGTCGTCCATCAGCACCGACATCATTTCCTTCGCCTTGCCTTCCGTATCGAGCACGATATGGCTGACCTCGATGCTGTCGAACTTCGGCGAATTCAGCTTGAAATAGGATTCCACCGCCTTATCGCTGCAGACCTGCGCCATCATCTTTTCCTGGTACAGTCCGTCGGTGATGAAGGCTTCGAACTCGTCGAGGCTGACGCCGATCGCGTTCAGGTAATTGTTCATGTCGGCCGCCCGGTGCAGGCCCTGCACCCGGCGGAACTGGTCCGCCCGCTCCTGTATCTCGTCCGGCGAGACCGGAATGCCATGTTTTTTTGCCGCATGGACGGTGAGCCTGTCCCGCACCAGCTGTTCGATAAGCCCCTCGAACTGTCCGGTGAGCTTTAATGTCCTGATGAAATCCTCGGTGCCGATGACTTCATTGTCGATTCGTACTATCGCCGTCATCTTGTCTGCTCCTTCATCCCGCAAGGCTTGTTAGAGGATGGCGCAATGGACGAGGTTCGCCGTGTATGGGCGAGCATTGAGAATGCGCAACCGGCGTCCAGATTGGTATTCTGCGAAGCGTTCGGCAATGGCTTCCTGACCGATTCATGCAGGCGCTTCGGGGCTTACACTTGGTAACCGACGCGGTTTGCATTCAACAGTGTTGCCAGATATCATCCTTTTCACCTGCGTGAGCGGGAATCCGACAACACCTTGATCAACACCGATACCTGCAGGTCGCACTGAAATGCCGCTCGATCTCCTGATGTTTGCGCCTCCCGGCAGCCTGATTCCCGCCGCCTTCTCCGCCGTCATCGGCCTGCTGATCGGCAGCTTCCTGAACGTCGTGATCCATCGCATGCCGAAGATGATGCAGCGCGAATCCGACAACTATGTGGCGCATGAGAGCGGCAAGCCGCTGCCGCATACCGACCGCTACAACCTGATGGTGCCGCGCTCGGCCTGCCCGCACTGTGGTCACCAGATCCGTGCGATCGAGAACATTCCGGTAATCAGCTATCTCGCCCTGCGCGGCAAATGCATCCAATGCAAGACGCCGATCTCGATCCGCTATCCTATCGTCGAGCTGCTGACCGGCGCGCTGTCCGGCCTGCTCGTATGGCAATTCGGCAGCGGCCTGGCCGGACTGGCAACGGTGCTGTTTGCGTGGATGCTGATCGCGATGACCTTCATCGACCTCGACACACAGCTGCTGCCGGACGACCTGACGCTGCCGCTGCTGTGGTGCGGCCTGCTGGTCAATCTGAACGGCGCCTTCGTTCCGCTGCAGGAGGCGGTGATCGGCGCAGCGGCCGGTTATCTGGCACTGTGGAGCATCTACTGGCTGTTCAAGCTCACGACCGGCAAGGAAGGCATGGGCTACGGCGACTTCAAGTTACTGGCCGCGCTCGGCGCATGGTTGGGCTGGAAGATGTTGCCGGTCATTATTCTGCTGTCCTCTCTGGTCGGCGCAGTGGTCGGCATTTCGCTGATCCTGTTTGCCAGGCACGGCCGTGAGAACCCGATCCCGTTCGGCCCCTATCTGGCAGCTGCCGGCATGATCGCCCTGTTGTACGGCAAGCAGATAACCGAGGCTTACCTCGGCTTTGCAATCTGACATGTCAGACACCGCACACAGGTTCTCGGTAGGACTGACCGGCGGCATCGGCAGCGGCAAGACGACTGTCGCCGATATGCTGGCCGCGCGCGGCGCGTCGGTAGTGGATACCGACCAGATCGCGCACCAGCTGACCGCCCCCGGCGGCGCGGCCATTCCGGAGATTCATGCACAATTCGGCGAAGCGTTCCTGACGCCGGCAGGCGCGATGGATCGCAGGAAGATGCGCGAATACGTGTTTGCCGAACCGACCGCCAAGGCGAGGCTGGAAAGCATTCTGCATCCGCTGATCCGGATCGAGACCGAGCACGCTGCCGAGCAAGCAGCAGGAGCTTACCTCGTCTTCGTGGTTCCGCTGCTGGTCGAGTCCGGTTCGTGGAAGCAACGGGTAGCGCGCGTGCTGGTGGTCGATTGCAGCGAACAGACGCAAATCCGGCGTGTAATGAGTCGCAGCGGGCTGACTGAGCCGGCAGTGCGCGCGATCATGGCGGCGCAGGCCACGCGTCAACAGCGCCTGGCCGCGGCCGATGACGTAATCGACAACGACAAGGATGCGCTCGCGCTGGTGCCGCAGGTGGACCGGCTGCATGCGCTGTATGCATCGCTCGCAGCCGCAGTAGAAACCCGTACCTGAATTATCGGCATGATTTGTAATTTTTCATGGCATCGTTCAGAATCGTATAATTATTGCCAGCCCAACCTTTACCGTTAAGGGACGCCACTTTGATCATCTACGAATACCCTTTCAACGAGCGTATTCGCACGCTGCTGCGGCTGGAAGATCTCTACGAGAAGTTCATCTTTTTCCTCCATCAGGAACATCCGCAACAGCATCACATTGCGCTGGCCACCATCTTCGAAATGCTGGAGGTGGCCGGCCGCGCCGATCTGAAGTC
>JAEZVM010000243.1 GCA_023420795.1 Pseudomonadota bacterium | reverse complement strand
AGGATCAGCGACGGGTCGTTAACCAGCGCACGCGCAATCGCGACGCGTTGCTGCTGGCCGCCCGACAGTTGAGCCGGATGATGGTCTGCGCGTTCCCCCAAGCCTACTTCCGCCAGGCAGCGCAGCGCACGCTTCCTGCGCTCTGCGGCGGGCGTGCCGGAATAAAGCAGGGGCAGTTCGACATTGTCCTGCGCGCTGGTGCGCGGCAGCAGGTTGAATTGCTGGAACACGAAGCCGATGCGCCGGTTGCGGATCGCGGCGAGCTCGTCCGAACTCATCTTCGACACGTCCGCGCCGTTCAGCAGGTATTCGCCGGAGGTGGGTGCGTCGAGGCAGCCGATCACATTCATGAAAGTCGATTTGCCCGAACCGGAAGCACCCATGATCGCAACGAACTCGCCCTCGTCGATGGAGATCGACACGCCGCGCATCGCGCGAACGACAGTCGAACCCATCACGTATTCCTTGACGAGACTGGCAGTCTGGATCAGGTGCATCAGAACATCCTCGGGCCGGGCGGCAGCTGCGGCTTCGATGCATCCGACCCGGACTGGCCGGCACCGGTAATGATTTCCATCCCTTCGCGCACCTGCGGCGAGATCACTTCGGTCGTCGTGCCGTCGGTCAGGCCGAGTCGCACCTCGAGCGGCTTTGGTTGCCCCTGTTCGAGCAAATAGATGCGCCCCGGCCTGCCTTCGCCCTCTGCTGGCGCGGCACCGGCATCGCGCTTTCTTCTCTGGCCGGCCGCGGCATTGGGCGCCGCACCCTGCGGGCGGAAGCGCAGCGCGGCATTGGCGACCTTCAGCACGTCGTTGCGCCGGTCGGTGACGATACGCACGTTCGCGGTCATTCCCGGTAAAAGCTCCTTGTCCGGGTTGGATGCGCTGACGACGACGGTATAGGTGACGACATTGGAGACATTCTGCGCCGCCTTGCGGATCTGCCTGACGGCGCCCTCGAAGCTGCGGCCGGGGAAGGCATCGACAGTAAACGTGGCCTTCTGGCCGACGCGCACGCGGCCGATTTCGGATTCGTCGATCGACGCATCGACCTGCATGTCGGTCAGATTTTCCGCGATGATGAAAAGTTCCGGCGCCTGCAGGCTGGCCGCCACCGTCTGGCCCCGCTCGACGCTGCGCTTGATGACGACACCGTTGACCGGCGCGCGGATCTCTGTGCGCGCAAGATCGATCCGCGCCTGCGCCAGCGCCGCCTCGCGCTGCTTGACCACCGCTTCCGCATTGCGGATGCCGGCCTGCGCGACCGCCGCCTGCGCCTTCGCGGTATTCACCTGTTCGACCGCCGCGTTATAGGTCGCCTGCGCCTTGTCGCGCTCCGCGCCGGAGATGAAGCCCTTGTCCACCAGCTGCTGCTTCCGGTCGAAGTCGCGCCTGGCCTCGGCCAGATCGACCTGTACCTTTGCCACGTTCGCATTCTGCGCGGCGACATTGGCCTGCTGCGTCAGTACCTGCGCGCGCGCCGCATCCACGTCGGCCTGCGCCTGGCGCACCCGGTATTCGAAGGTCTGCGGGTCGATGCGAGCGATCAGCTCGCCCTGCTTCACTTCGGAATTGAAATCAGCCAGCACTTCCTTCAGCTGGCCGGATACCTGCGAACCGACCTGCACCGACACTACCGGGCTGAGCGTGCCGGACGCAGACACGCTGGCGGTGATCGCTCCCTTTTCGATGGGTGCCGTCTTGTATTGCGGTGCCGCGTTTTTCTGCTGCCAGTACCGGATGCCGAAGCCGGCCGCGATCAATGCTGCAACCGCCAGCCAGACCCACCACTTTTTTAACAAATTCATAAATGCAACGAAGGATTGGATACGGCCCCGATTCTACTGGCTCTTGCCATACGGATTTTGTCGTTTTGTACCAGCGCCTGTAGGTGCGCCGGCATTTGTATTGGAATGTACGTTTGCTTGACGCTGTCCACGTTGGCGCTTATATTACTGACTCGTCAGTAAGTTATTTGGTTTCCTCCTGTCTCCATGAATTGTCCCTTCAAGAAACCGCGCTGGGAACGGCGCAAGGATGCCCGCCCCCAGGAACTGCTGGCTGCGGCGCTCGACCTGTTCGTCGAGCGCGGCTATGCGGCGACCCGCCTGGATGATGTTGCTGCGCGGGCCGGCGTTTCCAAGGGAACGCTCTATCTTTATTTCACCAACAAGGAAGAACTGTTCAAGGCCGTCGTCCGCGAAAACGTGGTGCCGGTTCTCGGCGAGGCGGAAGGCATCATCGGCAACTACGAAGGCAGTTCCGCCCACTTGTTCCGCGACATCGTCCTCGGCTGGTGGGAGCGCATCGGCAATACCAAGCTGTCGGGCATTGCCAAGCTGATGATGGCCGAGTCGAGCAATTTTCCAGAAGTCGCGCAGTTTTACCATGACGAGGTCATTTCGCGCGGCAATGCGATGATCGGAAGCATGCTGGAACGCGGCATTCAGCGTGGCGAATTCCGCAACATCGATGTGAAACAGACCGTCAATGTCATCTGCGCGCCGATGCTGATGCTGATGCTGTGGGCGCATTCCTTCAATGTCTGCCGCAAAGATCCGCTTGATCCTGAAAGCTATCTCCGCAATTTCATCGACCTGTTCCTGCACGGCCTGTTGAACGACAGCCCGGCGCCAATAAAATAACCGGACCCTCCATGCTCAAACGCCGCTCGTTCTGGATCGTTCTCGCCATCGG
>JAEZVM010000182.1 GCA_023420795.1 Pseudomonadota bacterium | reverse complement strand
TATGTGCAGGCGCGCTCGCTGCTGGCGGTGGAGCTGAAGTCGCATTCCGAGGAGGACTTGATGGCACGCGTGCTGCAGACACCCGGACCGGCCGATGATGCGCTCGCGCGTGAAGTCGTGGGCATGCGAACTGCGCTGCAGGGGATGCGCCGCCACATTGGCGAACTGGAACAGCAGCGAGCCGGCGCGGAATCCGATTACCGGCGCGCGAAGGACCTGGAACGTACGCTGCGCCATCCGTCATACGCCGGGAGCCGCTACCAGTACCGCAGCGGGATGGACCTCGGTTCCCTGCTGATGGGCTACATGGCAGGGCAGCTTACCCTCGGCCAGTCAGCTCAGGAGATTGGCCAGTACCGGCAGGAGATCGAAGACGATTTTCCGTACAACCGCCTTCCACAGGACTGGGGAACCGGGGGCGGCTTCGGCGACGGATTCGGGGGCAGCTTCGGCAGTTCGGATTCGTTTGGCGGAGATGGCTTCGGCACGACAGATTCGTTCTAATAGCCTGCTAATGCCTGCTCAAGATCGGCGATCAGGTCGCTGCACTCTTCCAGCCCCACGGACAGGCGTAGCATGCCGTCTGAAATCCCGCGCCGATCGCGCTCTTCCGGCGTCAGATCATGATGGCTGGTCGTGCAGGGCTGCGTGACAAGGCTCTCCGCGCCACCCAGACTCGGCGCGAGAGTAAACAGCCGCAATCCATCGGCCACCCGGACTGCTTCCTCGCCTCCGCCTTTCACCTCGATGGTCAGCATTCCGCCGAAGCCATGCATCTGGCGCCGTGCGAGCGCATGCCCGGGAAAATCTGTCAGTCCCGGATACAGCACGCGCGCGATGCGCGGATGGCGCGCCATCGCTTCTGCGATTGCTTGCGCCGTTGCATTCTGCTGACTCACCCGCACCGCCAACGTGCGCAGGCTGCGCGACAGCAGCGCAGCGGTTTCGGGAGACAGAATGGAGCCGAGATTCTTGCGCCAGGCGCTTATCGGCATCATCAATTCCCTCGCGCCCATGATCGCGCCGGCGGTCAGATCGCTGTGCCCGCCGAGGAACTTGGTCGCGCTATGCACCACAATATCCGCGCCCAGTTCTAGCGGACGTTGATTGACCGGAGAGGCGAAGGTATTGTCCACCGCCAGCAGGGCACCGCTGGCATGCGCCCTGGTAGCGATCGCGTGAATGTCCAATAGCTCCAGCGTCGGATTTCCCGGCGTCTCGCAGAAAACGAGCCTGGCTCCTTCCGCAAGCAATCCATCCAGCCGGCCGATCTCGCTTGCGAGGATCAGATGGGCGTTGATACCAAGCTGGGGAAGCTGCGACGACAGCAGTTCCATGGTGCCGCCGTACGCATCGCCGACGCAGACAATGCCGTCACGTCCATGCGCCAGGAACAGCGTACTGATGGCCGCCATGCCGGAGCCGAAGGCCAAAGCAGCGTCGGCATTCTCCAGGCTGGCGAGCGTTTCCTCCAGCGCCAGCACGGTCGGGTTGTGGCCGTACCGTGTATAGAGGCTGCCCGGCTTGCGGCCTTCGACCACGTCGAGCAGCGCGGCGCTGGACGGGAACGAGAAGGTCGTCGTGTTGTAGATCGGCGTGTAGGGGCTCCCGAGCGCGTCCTTTCCGGAGCTACCATGAATTGCGCGCGTCGCCAGTGCCGGGGCCTGCTTGTTGTTCATGTCATTGCTCATGCTTTATCACTCACTCCGCTGCCATCTTTCGCTGCCGTCCTTTCCCTGCTGATTCTTTCCGTAACATCGCGGGCCACCGCCACTGATCCGAGCACGCCTGTCGTTGCATCCGCCACCAACGCAAAACTCATTTCGACGTATAACTTGCTGCCGGATTTATGCAGGCCGCGCGTCACAGTCGGCCGGCCGTGCAGGCGCGTGGCACCGCTGCTGATCGCGGCATCGAAGCCGCGCCAATGGGCGGCGCGCAAATGTTCCGGAATGATGATGTCGAGGCTCTGGCCGATCGCCTCGTCCGCGCCAAATCCGAAAATCGATTCCGCCGCACGGTTCCAGCGTTGAATCACGCCATTGCGGTCGGCATAGATAAGCGCATCGGCCATCTGCTCCAGAATCAGCTCGGCGAAAAGCGCTGTCTGTTGGTCGGTGTTCATGCATTACCCTTCGGAATTCGGTGAGCTTTCATGTAGCATGGTTAACAGCCCGAGGGCGCGCTCGGATGGCGGCTTCGTTCACATCATGAATTCTTGTTCTGCGGCAGGTGTCGATGTTCATCAAACGCGCCGGAGTCTGCCGGAAAAATACGGCACAATCTCTCCTCTACAAAGGAGGACAGCAGGTGAGCCAGGGAAATCAAGCGGATTTGTTCATCAAGCCGAGCGGGCGAACCGCCGTGCTAACCGCCTCGGGCTTCGTACTCGACCTCACCAAGCCCGATGCCACCGGCCTGCCGGTGGAAGATGTCGCGCGCGCGCTGGCTTACCAACCCCGCTGGTGCGGCGCGACAAAGCATTTCTATTCTGTCGCGGAACACAGCGTGATGGTGTCGCGGCTGGTTCCGGAAGCGCTCGCCTATGATGCGCTTTGGCACGACGCCATCGAATTCATCCAGGGAGACTGGCCCTCCCCGCTGAAGCTCTATCTTGGCCGGGACGAGATCAACCGGAAGCTCGCGCCGATAGAAGAGGCGCTGGCCCGCCGGTTCGGCTTCAGGCTGCATCTTGCTGAAGTGAAGATAGCGGATCTGGTGGCTATGGCGACCGAACTGCGTGACCTGTTGCCGAATGCATGGATGGAATGGGGGCACCTGCCGCCGCCAATACCCGAGACGATTCACGCGGTCGGACCGGAACAGGCTTTCCTCCTGTTCATGGCGCGCTACGAAGAGATAAAGCATCTCGCCCGCCCGGAGAAACTTTCCTCCCCAGCCCGCCGTCGAAGATCGTGATGACGGGTCGGCGGAAATATGCTTTTGACAGCGCTTGATCGGCTCTCTATAATGCGCCGCTCGATTCCCCGATAGCTCAGTCGGTAGAGCGACGGACTGTTAATCCGCAGGTCCCTGGTTCGAGTCCAGGTCGGGGAGCCAGAATACGAAAGCCAGATAAATCATCAACTCAGATTTATCTGGCTTTTTCATTTTTGTTTCACTATGAGCCAAAGACGGCTTAACGTTGAAGATGACCAGCGGCGCTGTCACCTGCG
>JAEZVM010000149.1 GCA_023420795.1 Pseudomonadota bacterium | reverse complement strand
CCACGCAACAGTGACATCGCGCCGCGCATCCAGATGCATCTCGATTCGGCTTTCTTCTGGATTGAAATGGCAGCGATGCTGCCAGTCGTGCGCATCGAAATTCGTGCCGAGCAGATGGTTCAGATGCTGCAGCAGGTTCAGGTTGAAGGCTGCAGTCAGGCCGATCGCATCGTCGTAGGCTGCATGCAGGATATCGGTCTCCTTCAGCAGATCGACGCCGATCAGCAGGCCGCCGTCCTGGCCGCAGGCGTCGCGCACACGCACAAGGAACTGCGCCGCATGCTCCGGCGTGAAGTTGCCGATCGACGAACCGGGATAGAAAAACAAGCGCCGGTCGCAGCGCACGGTTTCCGGCAGATCCAACGCGCTAGAAAAATCCATGCCTATGCCCAGCATCCGCACTTGCGGATAGCGGTACTGCAGGCATTCGATCGATTCGCGCAGGAACTCGACCGAGATATCGACCGGCACATATTGTGTCGGCTGCAACGCAGAAAACAGGCGTGCCGCCTTTTCGCAGTTGCCTGCACCAAGATCGATCAGCGTCGCGCCCTTTCCGGTCGAGCGGGCAATCTCTTCCCGATGCATGTCGAAGATCGCCGCTTCGGTTCGCGTCGGATAGTACTCGGGCAGTTCACAGATGGCCGAGAACAGCTTCGATCCGAGCGCGTCATACAGATACTTCGGAGAGATATGGGCGTTATGCGCGAGCAAGCCGACACTGAGCTCGGCCCGGATGGCCTCTGCATTCTTGCGATAGATCTGGATGAATCCGCTTTGCAAGATAGTTGTCGCGCACTGTCGATCCGCGTGCCGCTGAAGGAGGTAAGAATTTGGCTATCATAGGAGCGTGACTGCCATGCCTCTTGATGCGTCACAAGCGCCAATTCAGTACTTATTTTTCCTTGCGGGGCGGCAAACAATCATTGCGCCCCTGCATCTTTCCTCACGGGCATACATATCTCCTCAGCCGATGCTAGAGCTGCGCAACCTGAGCAAGTCCTATCCGAACGGCAGGCAAGTCCTGACCGGCCTGAACTATCGCATCGAGGATGGCGAATATGTCGCCATCATGGGCGACTCCGGCGTCGGCAAATCGACCCTGCTGAACCTGATCGCCGGGCTGGATGCGCCGGATGCGGGCGACATCGTGATCGATGGCGTATCGATCGCATCGATGGACGACGATGGCGCGACCGCGCTGCGGCGCGAGAAGTTCGGCTTTATCTTCCAGGCCTTTCATGTGCTGCCGCACCTGACGCTGCTGCAGAACGTGGCGCTTCCGCTGCTCCTAAATCGCATGGCAACGCAGCGCGCGCTGCAGATGCTGGCAGCGGTCGGCCTGCAGGGACGGGAACACGACTTTCCACGGCAGCTGTCCGGTGGCGAACTGCAGCGCGTCGCGATCGCCCGCGCGCTGGTGCACAGGCCAAAACTGCTGCTTGCCGATGAGCCGACAGGCAATCTCGATCCGGACACCGCGCATGAAGTGCTGCTGCTGTTACGAGAAGAGCTCAAGGCAAATGGCGGCTCGGGCATCATCGTCACCCATTCGCCGGCCGCCGCGGCAACCGCCGATCGCATACTGCTGCTGACCAAGGCCGGACTGCAGCCGATGGAAACGCACGCCGGATGAAAAACGCCTCGGCCCTCCTCGCCCGCTGGCTGATGCTGGGCGAATGGCGCGCGCATCCCTTGCGTGCCATCGTGGCAGTGATCGCGATCGCGCTCGGCGTGGCACTCGGCTTTGCGATCCATCTGATCAATTCCGCTGCATACAACGAATTCTCCGCCGCCATCAAGAGCCTGTCGGGGCAGGCCGACCTGCAGGTGCGCGGCACGCAAGCGTATTTCGACGAGGCGCTGTATGCACGGCTGGCGCAGCGCGAAGGCGTCGCGTCAGCCAGTCCGGTACTGGAACTCGACGCCGCGATTCCCGGCGAGGACAGTGCGCTGAAGATTCTCGGCATCGATGTATTCCGCGCCGCCGCCATCGCGCCCGACCTGATCGGCGTCGCGGCGGAAGACAGGCCGTTCGACATGCTGGCCGACGATGCGATCTTCCTGTCGGCCGCCGCGATGGAATGGCTGCGCGTGAGTCAGGGCGATTCCCTGCGCCTGCAGGCGGGCACGCAACCGTTCACCCTGCGCGTCGCCGGCGGCCTCACCAGAACACGCCCCGGGCAGCGCATCGCGGTCATGGACATCGGTGCGGCGCAGTGGCGCTTCAACCGGCTCGGGCAACTATCGCGCATCGAGCTGAAGCTGAAAGCCGGTGTCGATCGCGCTGCGTTCAAAGCAGCGCTGGCAAGCGAGGTGCAACCGCAATACCTGGTGACCGAAATCGCGGACCAGGAAGCGCGCACCGCGAACATGTCGCGCGCCTATCGTGTGAACCTGAACGTGCTGGCGTTGGTTGCGCTGTTCACCGGCGCATTCCTCGTGTTTTCCACGCAGGCATTGTCGGTGATCCGGCGGCGCAGCCAGCTGGCGCTTTTGCGCGTCGCCGGCATGACGCGCAGGCGGCTGCTGGCCCAGATACTGGCAGAAGGAGCGACGCTCGGCCTGACCGGATCCCTGCTCGGGCTGGCGGCAGGCTACGCGATGGCAGCCGCGGCCTTGCGTCTGTTCGGCGGCGATCTCGGCGGCGGCTACTTCCCCGGCGTGCAGCCGACAGTGCAGTTTGTGCCGGTGGCGGCAACGGTGTTTCTTTTTCTCGGCATGGCAGCCGCCCTGCTCGGCTGCGCCGGCCCCGCGTGGGAAGCGGCGCGTGCCAGACCGGCGCAGGCGCTCAAGTCGGGCAGCGAAGATGTGGTGCTGGCGAAGCTGTCGTCGCCATGGCCGGCATTGGGCTGCCTGCTCGCCGGTGCGGTGCTGACGCAACTGCCTCCGCTGTTCGAGCTGCCGGTATTCGGCTATCTGGCGATCGCGCTGTTTCTGATCGGCGGCATCGGGCTGATGCCGCGCCTCGCCTCGCTGCTGTTCTCTGCGCTCTCTAGTCTGGTCGCGCGTCTCTCCTCTTCCACCGTGACGACGCTGACACTGGCCCGGCTGGCGAATGCGCCGAACCAAGCGTCGATCGCGCTCGGCGGCGTACTATCCAGCTTCAGTCTGATGGTGGCAATGGCGATCATGGTCGCCAGTTTCCGGATCTCCGTGGACGACTGGCTGTCGCGGGTACTGTCCGCGGACCTGTATGCGAGTGCGGCGGAAAAAGGCAATACCGGGGCGTTGTCGCCGTCGGACCAGCGAGCCATCGCAGGCACGCCGGGCATCGAGCGCGCGGACTTCCTGCGCGCCACGCAACTGGTGCTGGACCCGGGCCGCCCGCCGATTACCTTGATCGCGCGACCGGTCGATATCGCCGATCCGGGCAGGTCATTGCCGATCACCGGTGAAGCGCTTCCTGCCGACCGCATCCCGCCCGACGCCATGCCGATATGGGTATCGGAAGCGATGATCGATCTCTATCAATACCGTGTTGGCGCACGCGTGCCGCTGACGATCGCCGGCAAGCCCGCCGAGTTCGTCGTCGCCGGTGTGTGGCGCGATTACGTGCGGCAATCGGGGGCGATACAGATGCGGCTGTCCGATTATCAGGCGCTGTCCGGCGATATGGATGTCAGCGACGCGGCGCTGTGGCTGGCGCCCGGCGTGAGCACCGATCAGGCAATTGCGTCGTTACGGCGCTTGCCGTTCGGTACGACGCTGGAGTTTTCCGAACCGGGCGAGATTCGCGCCGAAAGCCTACGGATTTTCGACCGCAGTTTCGCGGTCACCTATCTGCTGGAAGCGGTGGCAATCCTGATTGGCCTGTTCGGCGTGACGGCGACGTTTTCCGCACAGACGCTGTCGCGCGCTAAGGAGTTCGGCATGCTGCGGCATATCGGCGTCACGCGACGGCAGATTCTTGCCATGCTCGCGGCCGAAGGCGGACTGCTGACGTTGCTGGGGATTGTCGTCGGCTTCCTGCTTGGCGGCGCGATCAGCCTGATCCTCGTATTCGTGGTGAATCCGCAGTCCTTCCACTGGACGATGCAGCTGCACCTGCCGTGGGGGTTGCTGGCGGCGGTGGCGTCGGTGTTGCTGTGCACCGCAGCTTTGACCGCGCTGGTGACGGGAAGATATGCGGTCTCGGAGGATGTGGTGAAAGCGGTCAGGGAGGATTGGTGATGTTGCGTTTCTCACGCACCCGGTATCTGCTGGTGCTATCCGCTTTTCTCGGATGCCTGATTTTCCTCGGAGCGTCAGTGAGCGCCGCGCCACCGCAATTGTCCGTCGTCACCCCCGGCAAGCCGCTCAGCTTCCCGCGGGATTTTGGCGCACATCCCGACTTCCGTACCGAATGGTGGTACGTGACCGGCTGGCTGGAAACGCCGGACAGGAAGCCGCTCGGCTTCCAGGTCACCTTCTTCCGTTCCGCGACCGATCACGACCGTGACAATCCGAGCCGGTTCGCGCCGAAGCAGCTGGTGATCGCGCATGCGGCCTTGTCCGATCCCGCAGTCGGCAGGCTATTGCACGACCAGAGCAGCGCGCGCGAGGGCTTCGGACTGGCCTATGCGAAGGAAGGCGATACCGATGTGAAGCTGGGCAACTGGCATCTGAGGCGCGGAGCGGACGGCAGCTATCGCACCAGCATCGCGGCAAAGGAATTCACGCTGGATTTCGCATTGACGCCGACCCAGGCGCCGATGCTGCAGGGCGAGAATGGCTTTTCCCGCAAGGGACCGAAACCGGGGCAGGCAAGCTACTACTACAGCGAGCCGCATCTGAAAGTGAGCGGAACCGTCATCCGCAACGGCAAGCCGGAGGCCGTCACCGGCAACGCCTGGCTCGATCATGAATGGTCCACCACCGTGCTCGACCCGGATGCGACTGGCTGGGATTGGATCGGTGCGAATCTGGATGACGGATCGGCGCTGATGGCCTTCCACATTCGCAGCAAGGATGGCGGAACGCTGTGGGCGCATGCGGCAATCCGGGATAAGGCCGGCCGCGTCAACCAGTTCGGACCGGAGCAGGTGCGCTTTATCCCGTTGCGTACCTGGCGCTCGCCGCGTACCAATGCCAGCTATCCGGTCGCAATGCGCATCGTCACCGGCGGGATTGAGTGGCAATTGAATCCGCTGCAGGATGATCAGGAACTGGATTCACGCCAATCAACCGGGGCGGTCTATTGGGAAGGCGCGGTCACCCTCACCCGGGACGGCAAACCGGCGGGACGTGGCTATCTGGAACTGACCGGATATGTGAAACCGCTCAAGCTATGACAACAGACCACCAACAAAAAAGCAGTCTGGCAGTGCTCAGGGGTCTGCTTGTTTTCCTCGCGCCGTACAGGAAGCAGTTCCTGCTGGCCGGCATTGCGCTGTTGATCGCCGCCGCTGCGACGCTCGCGATCCCGTATGCGTTCCGGCAAATCATCGATGTGGGCTTCGGCATGTCCAACGTCGTCGATGTGCAGGACAGCGCGCATATCGACCGCTATTTCATCGCTCTGTTCCTCGTTGCCTGCGTGCTCGCGCTGGCGACGGCGGCGCGCTTCTACATGGTGTCGTGGCTGGGCGAGCGCGTGACCGCCGACCTGCGCAGCGCGGTGTACCGGCATGTGGTCACGCAAAGCCCGCAGTTCTTCGAGACCACGCAGACCGGCGAAGTGCTGTCGCGGCTGACCACTGATACCACGCTGATTCAGGCGCTGGTCGGCACCAGCATCTCGATGGCGCTGCGCAACCTGCTGCTGTTCGCCGGTGGGCTGGTGATGTTGTTCGTGACCAGCCCCCGGCTGTCGTCGATCATCATCGTGCTGCTGGCGGCAGTGGTGCTGCCGATCGTGTTCTTCGGCCGCCGGGTGCGCAGGCTGTCGCGCGCCTCGCAGGATCGTGTTGCCGATGCCTCCGCACTGGCCGGCGAAATCCTGAATGCGATGCCGACGGTGCAGGCCTTCACCCATGAAAAAGCGGAAGCGCAACGCTTCGGCGCATCGGTGGAGCGCGCGTTCGCAACGGCGATGCAGCGCATCCGCGCCCGCTCGCTGCTGACCATGGTCGCGATCCTGCTGGTGTTCGGCGCGATCGTGTTCGTGCTGTGGCTGGGCGCGCATGAAGTCATCCGTGGCAGCATGACGACCGGACAGCTCGGCCAGTTCGTGCTGTATGCGGCAATCGTCGCGGGCGCAATCGGTGCGCTGTCGGAAGTGCTGGGTGAAGCGCAACGGGCCGCCGGTGCGACCGAACGCCTGCTGGAATTGCTCGCCGTGGATTCGCCGATCCGCTCTCCCGGCCAGCCCAAGGTTCTGCCGCCCCGCACAGCCAACGGTGCGGCACTATCGCTCATGCATGTCGGCTTTCACTACCCTTCCCGGCCGCAGCCACCGGCGCTCTCCGACCTGACCCTGGAAGTCCGCCCGGGCGAAACCGTCGCGTTGGTCGGCCCTTCCGGCGCCGGCAAGACCACGCTGTTCCAGCTGCTGCTGCGCTTTTACGATCCGCAGAAGGGAAGCATCCTGCTCGACGGCGTCGATATCCGCCACCTCAGTCTGACAACGTTACGCGACGCGATCGGCATCGTGCCGCAAGATACGGTGATCTTTTCCGACAACGCAATGGAAAACATCCGCTACGGCCGCGCCGA